>JAIDTL010000049.1:0-33683 GCA_029060725.1 Muribaculaceae bacterium
CGGACGGAATGGGGACTTGATGGAATAGCCACGTTCTCATACAGTTTAGACGGTCATGAATTCATTTCTTTCGGATCGCCGTATCAGATGAGATGGGGACATTACCGGGGAGACAGAATAGGAATATATTGTTTCAATGATAATTCTGATTCAGGCTATGTAGATGTGGATTATCTAATCTATGACAATGGCAGATAAAATACAAAGAACTTAAAAGATTTGAGATATAATAAAAATATTAGATAATGATGAAATGTCTAAGTTTTCTTATATTTTCATGTTGTTGGGGTTTATGGCTGGAGCATCTTTCGATGTAATATCATTGAAAGTGTCAGGCCGTAAGAATTTTAATATTAACGAGATTTTTAGTAAATTTGCAATGGTAATAAGCGAATGACAACTATATATTTGACTGTGAAGATTTAAAAGAGATTTGGAATGAAAGATCTATCACCTATAATGTTGGCTGGTACAGGAAGCGATGTTGGCAAAAGCCTCATCGCTACCGGACTTTGCCGTATTTTCAAGCAAGATTGCCACAATCCGGCTCCATTTAAGGCGCAAAATATGGCATTGAACTCATACGTCACTCCCGATGGATTGGAAATTGGACGGGCTCAAGCTGTTCAAGCTGAAGCTGCCGGCTTGCCGTGTATGGTAGAGATGAATCCAATTCTCCTCAAGCCTTCAGGCGAACATACCTCGCAAGTGGTCTTGAATGGCAAGCCTTCCGGCAACCGAGATGCCTACAGCTATTTCAGAAAGGAAGGAAAAGATGAACTTCGTGCGATTGCACATCAGGCTTTTGATCGTCTTGCCGAGCGTTTCAATCCAATCGTGATGGAAGGAGCCGGGAGCATATCGGAACTAAACTTGCGTGATGGTGATATTGTGAATATGTCAATGGCTCGCTATGCCGATGCAAAGGTGATATTAGTGGCAGACATCGATCGGGGAGGTGTATTCGCCAGCGTCTATGGCTCGATAATGCTTCAGACCCCGGAAGATAGAAAGCGTATTAAGGGAATCATTATAAATAAGTTTCGTGGAGATTTGCGTCTGTTTGACGACGGACGAAAGATAATAGAGGATATTTGTGATGTCCCGGTTCTTGGGGTGGTCCCAATGGCCTCTCATATACATATTGACGAGGAAGATTCTGTCGCATTGGCGAAAAAGGGTTTTCATGCTTCAAGAGATAAGATAAATATAGCCGTTGTTTTACTCAAACATATCTCCAATTTCACTGATTTCAATGTTCTTGAACGTCATCCAAACGTGAATCTATTCTATGCAAATTCTCCCGAAGATTTGTGCGATGCAGATATAATCATATTGCCCGGAAGTAAAAACACTCTTGATGATTTGCTTGAATTAAGAAAGAATGGAATGGCAAAAGCCATCTGTCAATCCCGGCAAAATGGAAAGACAGTAATTGGAATTTGTGGCGGTTATCAGATGATGGGTGAGTATGTTAGTGATCCGCAAGGAGTTGAAGGCTCAATCAGATGCTTGCCCGGTCTTGGATTGCTCCCCACAAAAACAGAGTTGGAAGAAAAGAAAACCACTCGGCAGGTGGAGTTTCGTTTTATCGACGACTCCAGGCCATGTCATGGGTATGAGATCCACATGGGTAATACTTCTACGGATAAGCCATTTCTGACTTTTTCAGATGGTTCTAAAGAAGGTTGTATGGCAGATGCTAAATGTTTTGGCAGCTATGTGCATGGCTTATTAGACAATCAAGATGTCATTGACTTCATCCTTGCACCATATCAAAAGGAGATGAGCGATATAAATTTTGATGCAGACGACTTCAAGAACAAGCAGTATGACCTGCTTGCGCAATGGCTTCGTGAGCATATCGACATTCCTCAACTGTATAAAATCATGGAAAGTTATGATTGACGGACACGGCGACGATCTATTTCACTTTGCCAGCAAGATAAAGATTAATTTCAGCACCAACATTCCTCAGTCTGTTGATCATTCAGGATTATTGACCCATCTTGCCAAAGCAGGAGCTATATTCAAGAATTATCCCGAACCGGAGCCTCGGAGCGTGGAGCAAAAGCTTGCCATGCTTCATGATGTAGATGCAGGAAATGTCATCGTGACCAATGGAGCAACTGAGGCAATATATCTGTTGGCTCATGCACATAAAGATGGCAAGTCGGCCATAATTGTCCCCACATTTAGAGAATATCAAGATGCTTGTCGGGTCCATAACCACTCCGTGCAATTCATCACCTCTCTCGATGAGATTGAAGACACTCACTCTATGGTGTGGCTGTGCAACCCGAATAATCCTACCGGGCAAGTTTATGAGAAAGAAAGATTGTTGACAGTCATTGATAATCACCCTGCCACTGTATTCATAGTGGATCAAGCATATTCTGCATTCTCTGTTAAGGATGTGCTTTCCATTACTGACATTATGATACGCAAGAATGTGGTGATGCTTCATTCGCTGACCAAGCAGTTTGTTGTGCCGGGTCTTCGCATTGGCTATGCCGTTGGTCCCGAAGAGATTCTAAATCGCTTACGATCTCTGCGTATGCCATGGTCGGTCAATTCAATAGCCATAGAAGCGGCACTCTATCTCTTGGAAAATTCATCAAGCTATGTTTTCGATGCCGCGTTGCTCCATAATCAAGCCAATAGATTAAGCGATGAAATGAGAGGTCTTGGGATTGTTGTAAATGATACAGATTGCAATTTCCTCCTTGCTCGCCTCCCTTTCGGCACCTCTGCCCGGCTTAAATCATGGCTTATCCAGCATTATGGAATACTGATTAGAGACGCTTCAAATTTTGAGCGGCTCACTGCTCGACATTTTAGGGTAGCTGCTCAGACCTCTCAAGAAAATATCACACTAATTAAAGCGCTGAAAGAATGGATATCATCATTTCAATAATCCCTGTGGTCATTGCTTGGATACTTGATTTGCTATTGGGTGATCCTCTGTGGATGTCTCATCCTGTCATC
The DNA here is from genome assembly GCA_029060725.1 of Muribaculaceae bacterium. Classification (GTDB taxonomy): domain Bacteria; phylum Bacteroidota; class Bacteroidia; order Bacteroidales; family Muribaculaceae; genus Lepagella. Next base: position 2,989 of record JAIDTL010000049.1, read on the forward strand.
TGGTATGGCAAGGCAATCAGTTTTTGTGAATGTCGGTTTAATAAAGGGAGATTGCGTCGCCTCAAAGGTGGGATTACAGCAGCTTTGCTCATTGCGATCACATATATTATGACATGGTGGTTGTTGCGACTTATTTCTTCCATCCTCTGGCTCAATCTTTTGGTCCAGACTCTCTTGATATTTTATTGCCTTGCAGGCACAACACTTATTCGTGAGGTAAGAATGGTTTATACCGCGGTAGACCGTTCGTTGGAGGAGGGTAGGCATCAGGTGGGACGCATTGTAGGGCGTGACACCGCAGACTTGTCTGCTCAAGAAATTCGCACAGCCGGACTTGAAACTCTTGCAGAAAACCTCAGCGATGGGGTAGTGGCACCGTTATTTTGGTTGGCACTCCTCGGTATTCCCGGAATGATGGCATATAAAATGGTGAATACCCTTGACTCTATGATAGGCTATAAGAACGAGCGTTATCGAGAGTTTGGTATGGTAGCGGCACGTATCGACGATGTTGCCAATTACATCCCTGCCAGATTGACGGCACTCTTGATGGTGGTGGTATCAGGAAAGTTGAAGCTCTTAAGATTCGTGAAAAAATATGGACCCAAACATGCGAGTCCTAACAGTGGATACCCTGAGTCTGCCTTGGCAGGCATACTTGACTGCAGGTTTGGGGGAACCCACGACTATTTTGGAGAAAGCGTCTACAAACCCTATATAGGATACACTGAACGCAATTTAAGCTATGCTGACGTAAAGAAAGCCATTACTATAAACCGTAGAGTTGAATTAGTATCTATCATCCTGGTAATTGCAGTCAAACTAATTGTTTAAGACTAAATTCCGATTTCTATTATAGAGCCGTAAGGTGGAAGCGCATTATACATCTCAGAGTAGGATTTCCCTGCCAACGCTACGAGGGCATTTATCAGAATGCCTCCATGGGTGAAGATTCCTATGGTTTTGTCGGAATATAATTCTTTTATTTCGTCAATGAAATCCATCAACCTTCGTCGTTGATCCAAGACGGATTCTCCTCCTGTTGCCGCCACATTGATGTAGTCGTCAAACCACTCCTGGAGTCTTGGATCTGTGATTTCATCGTATGGTTTCATTTCCCACTCTCCGAAATTCATTTCTATAAGTCTATGGTCGATAATTGGATTTTCGTATCCACAGAAATGTGCAAGTTTCACACATCTTGAAAGGGGACTGCTGTAAACTTTATCGAAAGTGAATTTTTTCAGATTCTCTTTCACTGCAGATGCTTCATCCGGGAAACTCTCTGCCAAAGCGACATCTGTCTGCCCGTAGCAAACTCCACGAGGCACTGCTACCGAAGTATGACGTATCAATATAAGTTGCATATTCCTAAGATTACTATAATGCCGAATATCATCGAGTCTTCACATATTAGATAAGTTGCACCGCAACAGTCACCCGTGTATCCACATATACGGCCTTTCATCATACGTGTCAACACTAAAAGACTGAGTATTGGGGAAATAATGCCTAAGAGCAAACTTGGTTTGGCAAGCCCCAATGGGAAGAGAGTGATAGCTCCGAAAGCAAGATTTAGCATAAATTGCCATGGTGTCATCCTTGAGTAAGAAATCCTGTTCTTTGCACCTTCCGGTCTTGCATAAGGGAGAATGTTGGTGAGTTGTGATGCACAAAATTTTGCAAATGGATCAGCAGCAAGAATTGTTGTGGCGGCTAAAAGAGGAGGTAATGACGATAACATCCCCACCAAAAGAATGAAGTGGCAAATGAGCCCAATCACGCCATACGTCCCTATATGAGAGTCTTTCATTATCCGAAGTATACTCTCCCTGTCTCGCCCTCCTCCAAAACCATCGCAGAAGTCGGCAAGCCCATCTTCATGCAATGCTCCGGTGAGAAGCAATTTGACTATTATAGCTGTCACTACTGCCGCCACCATCGGTATTGCCATCGCAAGTAGATAAAGAAGAATTGCTGTGCATCCTCCCGTTAGCCAGCCTGTCAATGGCCAAAATACTACAGTGGTGGAGTATGCTTTCTCCGGAATGTCAACGAATTTCCATAGAGGAAGCCGGGTAAACAGGATGAATGCAGCTGCTATTCGTTTCATCAGAAATACTTGGTGACATTGACGGATTGAAAACTATCCATTCGATTGATCATTCTTACAGCCGATTCAAGTATCGGATAAGCACATACAGCCCCCGATCCCTCTCCAAGGCGAAGATCAAGGTGCAATATTGCTTTTGCTCCCATAGCTTCAAGCATAAGCTTGTGGCCCGACTCATCACCTTGATGTCCGAATACTGCATATTCCAATACCTCAGGATAGAGTTGCGATGCTGCAAGAATTACGCTTGTCATGATAAATCCATCTACGATTATAAGCATTCCAAGTTCTGCCGCCTGTAGCATTCCTCCCAATGCCATAGCCATCTCATAGCCTCCAAACCAAGCTATCTTTGATTCAGCTTTGTCATCACCTTTGTAATTAGCGACAGCTTTTGCTAAAACGTCATACTTGTGGCTGACTCCTTCGCTGTCGAGTCCGGCTCCCGCGCCTATACATTTCTTCAAGTCAATGCCCGTGAACAAGTGCATCCACACAGCTGATGGAGATGTGTTCCCGCTCCCCATCTCTCCAAAACTTATCACATTGCATCCTGACTCATATATGTCCTTTACAATCTTGGCACCTCTCTCGATGCAGATGTCAAGTTCGTCAGCTGTCATAGCTGCTTCATGAAGGAAATTTCGAGTCCCTTTTCGCACTTTCATATCGATTATTCCATGTCCGGCAGGAATATCGAAGTCTACCCCGGCATCAACAAGCACGAGCTTGAAACCATGCTGTTCGCATAGAAAATTGATTCCGGCTCCTCCTTTTGAGAAATGACTGAGCTGTTGCCAAGTCACTTCCTTTGGAGATACGCTCACACCTTCTTCAAGGATACCATGGTCAGCAGCAAACAATACATTGTGTGGCTTGTGTAGTTGCGGACTAAGAGAATGCTGTATAAGGCCAATCTGTAGAGCTAATTCTTCCAATCTTCCTAAAGCCCCTTTAGGCTTTGTGAGATTGTCAATTTTATTGACGATATCTTCCTCAAGTGAACGGTCGATCCGATTAATATGAAATTCTTTCATTGTTGACTATTTAATTTTTACAGGAATGCCTGAGATGGTCAGGTAGACGTCCTCTGCTAAAGATGCGACATACTGATTGATATACCCTTGCAGATCAGTAAATTTACGCTGCATGCTATTTGCGCTCACTCCTCCCAATCCCACTTCATTAGTGACAATTATGAAAGTGGCGTCCTTTTTATGCAAAGATTCAATTTGCTCCTTTAGTGCCAAAGCTGCGCCATTTACATCCTCATTTTTTTCAAAAAACCAATTGGTGGCCCATAAAGTGAGGCAGTCAATTAATACAACCTCCTTTTCTTCGAAAGATATTACGTCGGCATATAAAGGTGCTTCGATATTTCGCCACACATCTTTTCGTCGCTCTTTGTGTATGGCTACTCTATTTTCCATTTCTTTATCCAACACTCTTGCTGTTGCAAGATATGTTGGATGCTCAGAAAGTTGCAAGGCTAAATTCTCTGCAAAAACACTTTTCCCACTCCTTTGTCCTCCTGTCACCATTATAAACCGTGCCATTATAGCCAAGCCATTACTCTACGTAGTCGATTTTGACTACAATCACACGGATGTTTTGGTCGTCAGTGTCGTTGGCAACTTTAGCTATATGCCAGTCTTCAGGGAAAAAGAGGAAGAATTTGTCAGGAGTTGAGTCGTAGAATCTGGCTTTAGATGCATCATAGTCGTAATGTATCACGTCGGGACGATATTCGCAGTTTGGGGTAGAGGTTTCGTGGTCGATAATCCCGAATCTTTCGATGCCTTTCACTGTGTATTGGAAGTCGATTTTCTGACGGTGGCTTTCGGTGCCGCTTTTCTCAAGAGGACGGTTTTGGCTGTCTTCCACGCTTACTACCAGAGTCGTGCCTTCGATAGGATGTTTTCCGGCTGGGATAGAGAGGAGGTCGGTCTCTTCAAGCCATTTGAACATAGCGTTCCACTGTTCTTTGTTTTTAGAATACTGTTCATAGAAGTCTACGGCATTGACAGATTCGTGAGGGGCGGCTTTCTCAAAGCCGTTTCTCCAGGCACCGAATTCCATCCAATCTGTGCATTGTTCCATTTTTGCTTGGTCGTTGCATTGGCGAGTGTAGATGCCTTCTGCTAATGCTATAAGAGGGGATGATGTGAGGATGAGAGAAAGGAATAATGTCTTAAGTTTCATAATGGTTAGTATTTGGTAGTAATTTTATCCTTCGGTGTGGAAGTTGGTAAATTTGCCTGTCTCTTGGGCGGGAATTTCGGCTTCAGCGTTGCGGATTGCCTTGATGAGGAATGCCATGTTGCGTCCAAGATTTCGCATTGTCTGGAGTCCTTCGAGATCTGCCTCTACATCTTCAGCAGTGAAACCGTGTACTTCATTCCAATATGTGCTGGAGACGATAGGCATAGAGCAGATAGTAAAATACTTATTGATTTCATCAAACGCAGACGTCGATCCGGCGCGGCGTGAAGACACAACAGCTGCTCCTACCTTCATTGTCTTGCTGAATACGCCAGATGTGCTGTAGAAAAGGCGGTCCATGAAAGCAAGAAGTTGTCCGTTGGCTCCGGCATAATATACAGGACTGCCTACGAGCATGCCATCGGCTTCAGCAAATTTAGGAGCCGTCTCATTGACAGCGTCGTCAAATACGCAGCGACCGTGCGATCTGCAGAAGTTGCAGCTTATGCACCCTCGTATATCTTTAGTGCCGATGTTGACACGTTCTGTCTCTATGCCACATGCCTGTAGGGTCTCTTCTACTTCGCGGAGTCCACGGTCTGTGCATCCGTTAATGTGGGGGCTGCCGTTTATGACGAGTACTTTCATAATTCAATTAATGGTTATTCGATTTCGTTTTCGAAACTCTAAAGTCTTGAGTTTAAGATATGGGTATAAATTAGCTTGCGAACCGAAGATTCACACAGAATAATAACACTCCGCAGTAACTTATTGTTTATAGCCCAATGTCTGAAATAAGATAAGGTTAGATTTGGCTCAGAAGTTTTTTTTGTTTAAATTTGCGAAATAAAATGATAATGATATGATAGATAAAATTCGGATATTCAAGTCATCTATGTTGGTGTGTTTGCTGTCGGCAACATGTCCGGGCGCCATGTCTGCAAATGTTGAGAAAGTGGCGGATAGGCAGTCGTATAAGATTTATGTCGATAAGGAGGGAGTGATGCGTCGATCTGACAATAAAGAGGAAGTTAGCTATTATGGCACTAATTATACGTCTCCCTTTGCTTATTCCTATCGTGCGCTCGGATACCTTGGTAAAGACCGCAAGCGAGCTATTGACCGAGATATCTACCATATTTCACGCCTCGGACTGAATGCGTTCCGTCTTCATCTTTGGGATGCAGAGCTTGCTGATTCTGTCGGAAACTTGATTGGCAATGACCATCTTGACCTTCTTGATTACGCCATAGCTGAATTTGAGAAGCGTGGCATTGACATTATTTTGACAGCACAAACTAATTTCGGCAATGGTTATCCGGAAAAAAATATCGATACGGGAGCATTTACCTACGATTTTGATAAATGCAATATTCATGATGATCCGGAGGCACAGGAAATACAAAGCCGTTATCTCGACCAACTTGCACGCCATGAAAATCCATATACGGGGAGAAGCTATGCCAAAGACAATGCCATCATAGCAATGGAAATCAATAATGAGCCTTGCCATTCAGGGTCAAAAGAGGAAGTCACGGCATATATCAACAAGATGGCAAAGACCCTTAAAAAAGCAGGTTTTGACAAGCCTATCCTGTATAATGTCACGCATAATCCTGGTGTCACGTCAGCATATTATGATGCAAATATAGATGGGACCACTTTCCAATGGTATCCTACAAGTCTTGTGGCGGGGCATGAAAGGAAGGGAAATCTTCTACCCGCTTTCGATGAATATACAATCCCTTGGAAAGACACAATGAAGAATTATGACAAACTTGCCAAAGTGGTATATGAATTTGATCCTGCCGACGTGCTTTACTCTCATTTGTATCCTGCAGTAGTGCGTACATTTCGCAAAGAGGGATTCCAATGGATCACGCAGTTTGCCTACGACCCGATTGATCTTGCACCCTATAATACGGAATATCCTACTCATTTTCTTAACCTTGTCTATACTCCGGCTAAGGCATTGAGTATGATGATTGCGGCGGAAGCAGCCAAAGAGATACCTCGATATGCTGATTATGGCAGCTATCCTGAAAATACGAAATTCGGAAATACGCTGATTGATTATGCTTCAGATTTGAGTGTATATAATTCACCGGAAAAATTTCTTTATACCAACAATACTGATACAAACCCCGTGAATCTCTCCAATCTGAAGCAGATAGCCGGTCATGGATCATCGCCAGTGGTAGAATATGAGGGAAGTGGTGCCTATTTCCTTGACCTTGTGCCAGGCACGGAAACTTGGCGTCTTGAAGTGATGCCCGATGCTGAAATAATAGATGATCCTTTTGGCAATACAGACTTGAAGGATGCAAAGGTGGTGGCAGTCAATAGAAAAAACAAAATGAAAATATCTTTGCCGCAGTTGGGTGATCACTTCTTCCTTAGGGGAATCAACAAGGGTAACGATGTAAACGCCACTGCTACTGACGGCATTATTGAGATCACACCCGGGGCATATTTGATCGCTTCAAATAGGGGAGGACTGGATGTCGACACTGAGGCTGTGGTTGCGGGCAACATTGGTGTGTCGGAATATGCCGGACCGGATAATGACAAATTGCCTTTCACGTTGCTGGATCCTCGGAGAGCAGACAGCAATCTTGATGTGAATGCCATTCCGGAAGCGTGGGAGTTTAAGTTTAATAAGAAGCACACGAATTGGGATGAAGCGCCTGTCTATGAGTTGACAATGAATCCGAGTGAAGATGGAATACTCGTGATGAGGCGATATGTAGGAGACAAAATCGGGAGGATACCGGAAGAGATCACCCCTATGACTCTTAATGTAAGGTTTCAGAAGGAATCAGGAGATGTGGTGTCAACACCCCTTCCTGAGGGCTCTGAGTTAGGGTTCGTGACCACTGATGGATTTACGTATTCTTTACCAATCATTCTTGATAGCAATGGAAATTTCTCTGCTCAGATATCTTCATTCCGTCCCAGAAAGGGTATAGTGATGCCGGCTCCATATCCTTCAATGCTTACACGAGAATATCCGGCTTCTTCAGTAAAACCCCAAGGACTTCGGGATATTGAATTTGTAGAAATAATCATACCCCGTGAAAAGGGGAAGGAAGTTACATTGCTTCCGGAACGCATTTGGGCAGAATGATTAGCCACTAATTCAAAAATATTTTGCTCGAAATAATTTATATTCTATCTTTTTTATTAATTTTGCGATGTTTTAGCAAAAGATATATTCAAATATGGGTAAAAGAGTTATTTCAGCTTTGTGTATGCTGGCTTTTGTAGTATCCGGTGCAACAGCCGCGAAAGTCAATACCGAGAAACGTATAACGGTAGACAATAAGGAAAGGAAATATATTTTATATGTTCCTGACAACGTAAGTGAGAATGCGCCGCTTGTGATTAGTTTGCATGGAGCAGGAGGGCATGATACCGATAAGAGTCCATTCCGCACTTCAGTTGCCGACAAGGAGGGTTGTATAGTGGTATACCCTCAGGGAAATGACCAATTCTTTCCTGTTTTCGGTGGATATATTCCCGGGTGGAATGCTTCGGGAGAAATAAATGAGGACACGGAGTTTTTCAAAGCCATAATAAAGGCTGTTGACGAAGAGTATAAAATAGATCTTGACAGAGTCTACTGCTGCGGATTTTCAAATGGTGGCATGATGACTTATGCCAATGCCAGTGCTGCATCTGACATATTTGCTGCATTTGCTTCCATAAGTGGTTTCCAATTAAATGAATTTCATCATCATACGGTCGGTGAGCGGCCTGTACCATTCCTTCATATACATGGCAAAAACGATGATTTTGTGAAGTATTCCTGTATGCCTGTGATTCGCGACAACATGGTGGCACGAAATGGGTGCAATCCTTTACCGGAAGTGACGGATATCAATGGCAGGTTTACAAAAAGTGTCTACAATTCAGGGGAGGGTGGTTTCCCATACGTATATTATGAAATAGACGGAATGGGTCATAATGATTTTACTGATAAGACTGAAGAAGGCAATTCCGCTCAGACGATGTGGAACTTCATGAGCCAATACACACTGAAAGATCCATGCGACAAGACCTTGAAATGGAGACTTAACATTGATGCCGACGGGTTTGACCCTAAACTTCATAATTGGAAAGTATCTAATGGAGGAAAGATATTGCGCTATGGTACTCCCAAGAAGGCAAATAATGCAGACAACAATGTCTATCCCTCGCTCCAGTTTGAGGAGGGATGCTATAAATTGATGTTCGACTCCAATGGCTCAGATGGGAATAAGATTCAGATAAAGATATCCTCTCTTGATGATAAGGAAGTGCTCCTGAATATGATAGGAGAGGTTGGGAAGTCAGTGGTCATTCCGTTCGCTATCGACAAGTATGGAGAATACAAGATTACTATTGTAAAAGATGATGCTTCCGACAAGTTCACAAGTCTTGCCATACACTCTTCCGATGTGCTCGCAGAAGCTGTAAATTGTGAACCAACCGATATAGATCCAGATAAAATTCCCCAAGAAGAAGGGGGAGTGATGATTGAGATTCCACAAGATCAGGGTAAGGAATACGATAACTTTACACGTACTAAAATGGAGGTTGGCTCCGATTTCACTACTTATACAGCTACAGGAGACCTTCAGATTGCATTTAAAATGATGGATGTAGATGTGAAGGATTGTGATTATGTCGTCATTAAATTTGCCGAGCCCGTCGAAATGGGCTGGCACGCTGCTTTCTGGGCTGGCACGGAGACTGTTGAAATCCCTGCAGAGTCAACTGAATTCAAATTTGAACTGGAGTCGTCGATGCTTCAAACCGGTAAGTTGCCTCAAATTTGCCTTATGACATTGTGGGGTGCACCTAATCCTTTAGTGGCAAAAGTAACCGGAGTATATAAGCATTCTACTAATGAAATCTTGGGTGTGACAGATGAACTGCATGCTTGCAATTCTCAAATAGAAGCATATTATTCTTTATCAGGTGAGTCACTGGCATCACCAGTAAAAGGGATCAACATTGTCAGGCAATCTAATGGCAAAACTAAAAAGATGGTGATATTTTGACACCATCCATCATGAAGATTGTTTTTTTTCTATTACATTAAGTATTACATTAAGGCCCCATCCGGTAAAAGATGGGGCCTCAATTTAATATCTCTATTTCAGATGTTTCTGAATCCAAGTAAGGTGACCTCGTTCGGTGGCTTCTGATGTCCAATGCTCATTGATCGGTGTAATTAGCGCCTCCTTTGGGGCTGAGATTACATTGTATACTGCATAGCTCGTAGTCGGAGGACAAGTGTTGTCATTGTAACCCCACGTCATGTAGACAGGACATTTTACCTTTCTGGCAAAGTTTACCACATCAAAGTAAGCCATCGTATTTAGCTTTTCAGGAGTATCCATTCCCTCAACACGGAAGAAATGAGGATAACCCCCGGCACGGTTTGCCTTGTAGCCCGCCATATCGCTCAGAGCCGGATGATTTGCAACGCAAGCCGTCACCCTTGGATCAAGACCAGCTGCCACAATCGCGAGGGCCCCTCCCTGACTGCCACCTTGCATCGCTATATTCTTTCCATCCCATTCCGGAAGAGTGGTCAGGAAATCAATGGCGCGTACAAGCGCAAGATATACGCGCTTCATATAGTAATTGTCCTTATTGTCAAGGCCGTTATTGAGATACCCGTTTTCTCTTCCGCTGAATGCCTTGCTGATCTCCTTAAACTGTTGGTCGGTCATTTCCGGATTAAGCCCATGTATCTCCATCTCAAACCTGATACATCCGTTTTCTCCATAATAACGATGCCTTAGAGGCTCTTTTATGGTCTTAATGCCGGCACCAGGAGGACACAATACTATCGGACATGAACCCGGCTTTGCTCCCTTAGGTATGAAGAGATATCCATAAATTGACTGCCCTTGTGATGTGGTAGTGAGATTCACAAGCCAACAGTCCATCTTGTCAGTGGTGTATTCAGGCACTGGCGTCATGGTGTAATTCAATGGTACTTTCTTGAGATCTTCAAGATTTTTTGCCCAGAATTGATCAAAATCTGCAGGCATTTTCGTATAGGGCAAAATCTTTTCAGGAGAAAATCCCACTTTTACATGATGCGTGTATTTCTCTCCATCTATTGTTGCAGTAAGCACACAGTCTCGGAATCCCGGATTCTTCATAGAGCCAAGCGACACTTTTGCTTTGCCATTTTTTAGTGTGGTGGTGCCTTTCGAGTCTGTGGGCATCATGTCGTCGGCTAATGTGTAATCAAGTGTCACATTGTCTACAGGAATCCCATACTTATATAGCTGTACGTCTACGGTGGCATTTTCACCGGTCTTATAGAGCCAATCCGGATGGTCAGGGACAGTAACCCAAAGCACATCGCTACGATAAGGATAATTTTCAGCACTCCCTGTCAATAATGCCGGGAGAATCATTAAAATCACAAACAAAAATCTTAGTTCCATGTGCTTTTAGGCTATTACTGATGGATTACTTGAGTTTATTATATTCCTCATCTGTGACAGGCTCAAGCCAGACATTTTCTGTTTCATCGCCGGGCACTCCAAAGGCGAGATGGGCAAACCATGAGTCTTTTGCAGCTCCATGCCAGTGCTTTACGTTGGCGGGGATGTTGATGACAGTTCCGGGGAGTATTTCCACCGCAGGTTTTCCTTCTTCCTGATACCATCCGCGTCCTGCCACGCCTACCAGCATCTGACCGCCACCTTTCTCAGCCTTATGCACATGCCAGTTGTTGCGACATCCTGGTTCAAATGTCACGTTGGCAAAAGGAATCTGTTCTGTGGCAATCTGAGCTAAATAACTATTGCCTATAAAATACTTTGCATACGCAGTGTTGGGCTCCCCAATGGGGAAAATCATCTCTTTCTGGAATTGAGCCTTGGCGTCATCACCCTTAATATCCTCATTCCATACTTCTTTAGCCTGACGGAAAGCAGCCCATGCCTTTGGCCAACCGGCATAAAAAGCTATATGGGTGATTATTTCTGAAATCTCAGTGCGCGTGATTCCGTTTTTCTTTGCCTCTTGAAGATGATAAGTCAATGAGCTGTCTGTAATGCCTTGTGAGATAAGGCATGTCACCGTAACAAGGCTACGATCGCGGAGTGAGAGGAGGTCGTTGCGGCTCCATACCTCACCGAAAAGGATGTCGTCGTTTAGATGAGCGAACTCTGGAGCAAACTCCCCGAGGGCGTCACGTCCGGCTGTCTGTACTATTTTCTGCTGTGCCATAATATTTAATGTTGTAGCTGTCAAAATAAGCAGCATGATTACTTTTTTCATTTCAGTCGAGATTTACGATTTTATAGTTTTGGGAGCCGAGTCCGATTTCTTCACCGTAATCAAGGGTGTGCATGCCATGGCGAGAGTCGATGCGTTCGATAAGATGAATTTTCCCATGATCGTCAGACGAACGGACAAGGTCGGTGCATGCCTTGTCGAGGGCAATTGGATCGAGGGAAGCAAGGATGCCGATGTCATTCATCTGTGGGTCGGCTGGATGCGAGTCGCAGTCGCAGTCTACTGAAAGGTTGTTGGCAACACTGATATAGATTATGTTGTCGCCGCAATGATCGGCAACTGCCTTCGCAGCCTCAGCCATTGACTCAAGGAAATCGTCCTGCTTAGCAGCTTTCCATCCATTTTCACGCGTCTCCGTATCGCCTGCGCTATGGATATACATCTTGCCGTTGCCGGAAGCTACGCCAATCGACATATTCTTTACAGCTCCACCAAATCCGCCCATAGCATGTCCTTTGAAGTGGGAGAGTATTACGGTGAAATCATAATCAGGGTAGTGGGACCCGACTATATCATATTTCAGATGCTTGCCATTCTCAATCGGAAGTTTAATCTCACCGTCGGCATCCATTATGTCTACAGGAGCAATGGCAGTAAATCCATGGTCTTCTGCAGCCTTTCGGTGGTCTTCAGTGGAGAAGCGCTTGCCGTTGTAGGCGGTATTACATTCCACTATAGTTCCCTTAGTGAGATCGACGAAGTCCTTGATTAAGGCGGGCTGGAGGTAGTTATGGCCACCGGGTTCGCCGGTCGATATCTTGACAGCAACTTTTCCTGTAGCCTCGCGGCCGAGTGCTTTGTAAAGCTTCACGATTGCTTCGGGTGATATCTCCTTAGTCATGTAAACGACAGATGGTTCACCTGAAGTGATAGTTTCCTTAGTCTGGTCAGACGTGTTCTGTGCGGTGCAAGACAGCGTCAGCAGACCGCACGCGATAGATGTCAGTATCTTATTCATTAGTTTAAACATAATTTGGATAATATCTGCAAATTTACGATTAAAAATTAATATTCTGATAACCATAATTGCTGAAAATATTACCTATTTTTATTTTTTAACATTTGAAAATATTTATTATCTTTGTAATTTATAAATCACGCAAATTGATATGAATATCTATAATAATTTCATTCTTAGGGTTTTATTGGTATATATTTTCATAATCACCTCAATAGTGTCTGCCACTGCTGGGAACGTCGTCCGCAACGGGGTGCCGTGGTTTGACACGGATGGAAATATTGTAAACGCGCATGGCGCCTGCATCGTAGAGGATGGTGGCAAGTTCTGGCTTTTCGGAGAATATAAATCGGATGAATCGAATGCTTTTCCAGGCTTCGGATGCTACTCCTCCCCTGATCTTGTCAACTGGCAGTTCGAGAGGGTGGTGCTTCCGGTGCAACCTGACGGAATACTCGGTCCGGATCGTGTGGGTGAACGGGTGAAGGTGATGCGATGTCCTTCCACGGGGGAATACGTAATGTTCATGCATGCCGACGACATGAAGTATAAAGATCCCAACATCGGGATAGCCGTATGCGACCGTATTGACGGTGACTACCGGCTTTTAGGCACCATCGAATACAATGGCGAACCTATAAAACGCTGGGATATGGGTACATTCCAGGATGAAGACGGGACCGGATACCTTCTCATACATCATGGTCCCATCTACCGACTCAGCAAGGATTACCGCTCCATCGAGGCACAGGTAGCCGACATAAAAGGTATGGGAGAGTCCCCTGCCATGTTCAAGAAAGATGGCATCTACTATCTCTTGACATCCCACACCACAAGCTGGGAGCGTAACGACAACTATTATTATACAGCGCCCTCCCCGGAAGGACCGTGGGAGAATCAGGGACTTTTCTGTCCTGAAGGTACACTGACCTATAACTCACAATGTACATTCGTGTTTCCGCTGAAGAAAGACGGAGAAGTGATTCCAATGTATATGGGTGATCGCTGGTCGTTCCCTCATCAGGCATCAGCAGCGACATACATTTGGCTCCCTATGAAAGTAGATGAGACAAAACTGTCGATACCGGAATATTGGCAGATATGGGACATCGATTCCGTTTCCAATAGTGAGCAAAAAGGAGTCTCCTCTACCCATTCATGGTCTTCAAACACACCCGGAGACAAATTGATCGTGCCATTTAAAGGAAAAAGAATAAGTGTAGTCGGAAAATCTGACACCCAATCAGGATACGCACGGATAAGGATAAAGGACAAGGAAGGAAATATACTGCACGATTCACTTGTGGATTTCTATAGCAAAGTAGAAGCCGAGGGTCCACGCTTCGTAAGCAAGACCTATCCTGAAGACGAATATATACTTGAAGTAGAAGTCATAGGAGAGAACCCGGTATGGTTCAACAAGAGAGGAGACCGTTTCGGCAGCACCGGCTTCTTAATCAACGTGGCAGAAACCATAGTGGAATAAAAAAGAGGGTGTCGTTTGTTGACACCCTCTACGCTATTGGTTTCTATACGGTTTACTTATCGCCGGCAGCTGCCTTAATCTTCTGAAGCAATGCTTCTTCTGTCATCTCTCCGGATTCGCGCATCACTTGCTTTCCGTCGACATACAGGATAAATGTCGGTATAGACTGTACCTTTTCCTGATCCGCGAGAGCCTCGTTCTTGTCAATGTCAAACTGGAGTACCTTGAGATTATCTGCTAATCGAGTCTTGATGTCTGCCACGATAGGCATCATCTTCTGGCAGTGAGGGCACCATGAGGCATAAAACTCTACCAATACCACAGGTGCTGATTTTATTTCTACTGTGTAGTTCATAATATATATTTTTTAAAAGTTTCAATGCATAATGCACAATGCTTAATCAATATTAAAACGTCGAACCAAAAGCGTTGGTTGATGCTTCATATCGAAACTATTTTCTAAACCCCGTGTTTTTTAATTAAATTAACTATCGAAAAGACATATTTATGGATACAGAGAAACCTATAGCGCTTGTGACTGGAGCCACAAGCGGAATCGGCGAAGCTTGTGCGCGTCGCCTTCATGGTGCGGGATACCGCGTGATAATTACCGGACGAAATACAGAGAGGTTGGAGGCATTGAAGGCAGAATTAGGCGATGACGCCCTGATGCTGACATTTGACGTGCGCGACCGTGAGGCTGCTGAAACTGCGATAGCATCGCTTCCTATCGAATGGCAGGAGATAGAGGTGCTTGTCAACAATGCCGGGCTTGCACTCGGACTCGAGAAGGAGTATGAGGGAGATTATCGCGATTGGGATACAATGATAGACACAAACATTAAGGGACTGCTTTATATGACTCGAGCTGTCGTACCGGGGATGGTGGCTCGCGGTAAGGGTCATGTGGTCAACATCGGTTCAGTAGCAGGAGATGCTGCATACGCCAACGGCAACGTATATTGCGGTACGAAAGCGGCAGTCAAGGCAATCACGGATGGTCTGCGAATAGACCTTGCGGAGACTCCGGTCAGGGTGACGCTCCTGAAACCGGGACTCGTGGAGACCCGCTTTAGCGAGGTTCGTTTCCATGGCGACACCGAAAGAGCCGCCAACGTTTACAAAGGAATCGTACCTCTGACCGGCGAAGACATCGCCGACGCAGCCCTATATGCAGTGCAAGCCCCGGCACATGTGCAGATAGCTGAGATGCTCATCCTCGCCACCCATCAGGCAAGCGGCAGCGTCATCTGCCGGAAATAATTATAAAAGAGGGTCGAGCCAGTAGTGGGCTTCGTTCCAGTCGGGGTCTTCCTCCATTACGAATTCGAAATGGAATGGGTACTTTCCGGATGATATCAAAGATTGGAGGAAGGCGTTGGCGAGGCCGGGATTGTTGACATACCACATAGCCTGCGTCTCGCCATTGCCCGTCACGCGTCCAAGGAAGATCGCATTCGGGTGTTTGCTGTCGGCAGCAAGATGATTGCAAAGATATTCAATGAAGTCTTGCATCTTTACCGTATCATCCTTGTCCGGCATGTCATCGCCCACTGTGTTCTCAAAGTTCATTATGAGCGAAAGATACCATCGAAATGGTTCTTTGGGAGTCACTTTCATCAAGGACTCATTGAGCACGCAGACATGCGGTTTTCCTTCAATACGGACATCGGCGCATATAAACCTTTCTTCTGGTATCGATACATCATAACTTCCGGAAGCCGTCAACTCAGGTTGCTTCCCTTTTCCCTTAAAAAAATCAAATATTCCCATGATATTTCCAATGCTGGCGGTCATCATGATTATTGTAAAGACAGCCTCCATCAATCTTAAGTATATATATGTATTGTTTTGTCATAATGCTTTAACAGAATCAATCATCACATTCCAAGAGCATGTGTCATAGACTGAAATATCCTCCGGTCTTTTTAGATCCGCGGTATTCTATGATATTTAGTTCAATCAAGTGTTTCAATGCCCTTTTTACGGTGATGATACTCTTGCCAAATTCATTAGCCAAAGCCACAGCACTTATACCCGGGGAAGTTACAACACGATTATATATCAGTTTTTCATTATCATTTATCGTATCATTTATCGTATCATTTATCGTATCATTTATCGTATCATTTATCGTGTCATTTATCGTGCCATTCTTGCGCCCTGACAAATCTGGACGCATGAAGGTCACCCTTATAACCCCTCTTTCATCAGTCACTGTCGGCTGTGGAAGTCCGGCACGCTCGCACTCTTCAAATATCATTGACAGACCTCTACCCCAATGCTCGATTACTCCACTGTAATACATGACGCGGGCTATTGTCTCGTTTGGAGGTTCAGATGTATGAGAGTCGAGAATATGGGAGCCGTATGTAAGTTGAGCTGCAGGTATGTCTTCCGGGAGCATTCCCGCGTTTTCAATCTCTATGCGGTCATCATATATAGCAACGCCAACCGATGCTGTCTTTCTCCAATCCATGTGAGCAAGTGCATTGGCACAGCACTCACGCAAAGCATTTATAGGCACTTCCAACTCATCCTTGCGATACATGCCGTCGAACCTACTGGTAACTGAGAGGTGCTTCAGGAAGAAAGGTGTGACCTCATTCAGCAAATCAAAGATATTACCCTCAATCTGCTGGTTGTCGATAAATTCCCGTTTGTCTTTACCACGAAAGCGGGCAAGCCGGATGATGCAGTTGTGATAGTAAAAGAAATCTTTGCCAAAAAGCACTGCAGCGGCATTGCAATACACACCATTCTTAAGCACCTTGAATTTTTCAAGAATAGCAATCGGGTCACGCGTGTAGGCACCATCTTTCAACCGACCTAATTCAAGAGCCTGCCGAATTGCCCAATGTATGCGGCTTTCGTCAAGATCCTCAAATTTCAGATTTTCGTTTGGCAGTGCATCCCATTTGTATTTGAGTCCGCCCCGGTGCATGATCATACGCGAATGTTTATCATGTGGCATTACAGATGTCACGCTGTCGTGACGCTGATAAGGTCTGCCGTTGTATGAATAAGGTCTATCGGGATTGTCCCCCTCCGCCTCAAATACAATCAATTGTTTGTCAGAATCATTCAGTTTGATATATTTTTGACTGATTTCCACCGATGGCTCGAAGCGACGCAGTGCTTCGCCAATCATTCGGGTGGTCTTATCGCCGATTTCCTGTCCTACAATCTTACCGGAATTTTTAATACCAAAGATTACAATACCACCATTGCCATTGAGCATACCGCACAATGTTTCCATTCCTCTGTCAAGTTGACCTGTTGATTCTTTAAACTCGATGTCAACTCCTTCATGGTTTTCAGCCAGATGCTGTATGTAGCCTAAATCAATCTCCATAAAATCAGTGGTATTACAAATGCAAAGTTACAAAATTTTATTGGAATTCAGGCAATTTAAGACAATAAGATTATCAAAAAAGATTTAATCAATACAGACTTCATTACCTGTAGCTTACAGGTTAATTATTGTTTATGCAAGAAAAGGGAATACGATTAAAGCTCAAAATTAATATATATTCGTTTCAACTCTTTAACATGGCATTGATCAATTACATAGTTTAAAAGAATGAAAAGCCATCCGATGAGTTCCGCATTTGTATCACACTCGCCTATTATTTTGCAATTTTTTTCTACTCGTAGCTTGTGTCCACATATCCTAAATACATAATCATCTACCTCAAACTCCCCATTATAAAATCCAATTAATTTACCGTCAATACCTTTTGTTGGACAAACATGAACTCTGGCATACCTCCTACGAGCAAATACTTCTCTGATATAATTAGTTAATAGTGCATAAATCTCATCAGAAGAGATAACCGATAAGCCATTCTCATCCTTTTCAGTCAAATTTTCCTCCATATTGATATTTTAGTTTTCTCTAGTATTTGCTGATTCCTCAAAATTTTACATACTTATTATCCACGAAAACAATTTCCTATTCTTAAGATATGCAAGATCGTCTCCATGTCTATATGTTTCCCTTTCAAATGATATGTTATAGTATGCCTGTTTCCAACCATTATACTGAAAACGTCTTATACACCATTCTATCAAATAGATAATATAAAACGGAATGAACAATAATTCCCGCTGTTGAGCAGTATGAATTTGCTCATGATTGATCACATATTTATCAATCCAATTCGGATTCCTTGTCCAGAATGTCCCGAACAGATTTAGACATATCCCCTGCGGAATCAACTTGCTTGTTATTATCATCTGTTGTATATTTGTAATTGGTATAGGCTAAAGACCAATCAATTTCTTCTTTAGGTATTCTTGTGCCGTCAGGAAGAATAAGATCCTCCGGTAAAATATCGGATACTAGAGATTCTAACATATTATTTAGTTATTAACATTTTATGCTCTGCTGTTCTTGTTTTAGGATCAATATATAATCCATTAAGAGGAGCTTGTTCAGACAGGCAAGAAGGAACAAATTCATGCGCATGAGTTACTTCTTAAGTTTACTAATTCTTCGAAGTTTCTACAAACTTCATTATATTTATCAATATCTCCATTTGGTTTGTCTGGATGATATTGTATACGCAATTCTCTATAAGCTCTATACATTTCAACCTCAGAACAATTTGGAGAAATATTGAAATATTTAGTTAGTTCTTCTAATCTATTCATTTTTAATAAAACACATTAAATCACAACCAACAGTTCTCCTATTGATGTTCGTTTGTCAGTTTCTTTTAGTCCGTCTTTATATGGAATGTATAAATTTATGGCAGTATTTATTATATCTTCCGCACCTAAATGGAATAGTTTATAGATGGAGATAGAATCCTTAACAATCTTTTTAATGGCATTAAGATATTCCATTGTATATGACATATAACCAAACTTCGTCAGTTGGTCTAGCATCTCTTGTAATATTATTCTTTTAGGACGACAGTTGCACGTATTTCCCATATATGCATTTCCAGGTGTGTATTTTAGCGTAGTATTAATTACTCTTATAAAGTAGTCAGTATTACTTTTTGAGAATTGGATATATAGCCTATTCAGTAAGCGGTCTATTAAATAAGCGACATTATGATGCCCATTCAATATAGCAGTTTGTTTCCATAATGCAATGTCTTCTTCTTTTGGTTCTTTGTAATTCCTTAATAAAAGATCTACAACTTCCGTATACCCCTTACGAGAAGCATAGTTTACGTTTATAGAAACAGGAGATGCTTTTCTTTCACTAATAAGATATTCACAAAGAGCTATATCATTAGCAAATACTGACAACTGAATGATGTTGAGTTTTGTTCCAAGAAAATCATATAACTTACTACAATCATAGTTTGGATGTTCTTTAAGAAAACCCCACAACTCACTTGTGTCAACGCGCTTGTTGTCCTTTAGAGACGTTAGAATGTTTTTAGTGATAATTCTGAGCTGTTCCCTATATTTGTAATCACCTTTTTCGGGGGTAAGCATTGCAGCGTAATTCATAATACCTTATCCGTATTTATAAGATTCCACATTCGAGCATTATAGACTTAAATATTTCTTTTGCTTCAAATGACATTTGACTACTGCCTCGATTTATTGTAGCTTCCAAATAGAAACATGAGAATTCAAATAGCATACATAGTTGTCTTGCGTCTTGTTTTGATATGCCATTAAGACCAAATCGAATGGCACCATAAACATTCCCATCAATATCATCTGTCTGAGTGAGGTGTTTTGATATATTCATGTATGTTTCAGTCCATCTATTCTCATGGTGATATATTTTCTTAAATACATCTCTTATATGGAAACTAAATATTTGATGTTCAATATCGGTTAGATTATGGCGAATATTCCCAATATGAGAATTTGCAAGTAAAACCATCAAAAAGAATGCATTTTCCTTTTGATTCTCAGTTCTAAGGCTGAGAGTGATTTTATTTGAATTACTATTCATAATAGTATCGGTTGCTTCATAGCTTCAATAAAGCATATTAATAGTTTACATTTCTTACCTGACACAAAAGAAAAAGCATGAAGCTATTGAATATTACCGTTATGAAGCTCTGGACTGCTCGGTACAAGTAATAGACAATAGCCCATGCTTCGAAGATGTATATCGGTTGAATATACACACATCAAAACATGAGCGACTTGCTATTATCCTCACACCGTTCAGAATTGTCCAGATTCCATAACAGGGATAATTCAAATGCTCATTCTAATTATGTCCGTTCACTCTTGAACGCATTGCAAAATTAGTAAAAACATTTGAAAGCGCAAGGTTTTGTCATAAAAAATCTTTATTTTCTTGTCCAAACGGTTCCATCGTTTTCCGATGTGGTCATTTTATTGCCGTTTATGGAGAACGTTGCTGTCCATGGCTCATAATCCTCATCTGCCTCACTAAACCACCATACTCGAAGGACGTCCTTAATAACTTCGTATCGTCCGGTATCTGTTTCTATTTCTTCTTTACCATCCTTATAAGTCTTTTTCCAATATCCTGTGAGGGTGCCATCCTTTTTATATTTGATTTCCGCATACACTGAATATTCAAAATCAGTACCGGAAAAATAGGTTGACTCTAAATACCATGTTCCTACGATAGAGGGGTTTCGGTCATCTTCATCATCACTGCCACAGGCATTTAGACCGACTGCAATCAGTATAATGCTCAGCATCATACCAAAAATTCTCAATGTCTTTTTCATTATTTTTATGTGTTTAGTTTTTTGATGGCGCAAAGTTAGCTTGAATGTGTAGAACCTTTAGGGAATAAAAAAATCTACTTTCATACTCCCCTTAATGAAGAATGAAAGTAGATTTGGTTTAGAATGGCTTTATCAGCTAACCGTAAATGGTATTTATCGTGTCAATCTTATAGTTGCGATACTGTTTAAGGATTCCTTTCAGATTTTCATCATCCGTACGGTAATCTTCGATTGTGGTAAACCCGATCATATAGACCAATTTAGATATCAACCTTAGGGTGCTCTTGGTAGTATCATTTCCTGTTTTCCTCTGAGCAGCAAACTGAGGATGAATATCAAAGAAGCATCGCAACATCTTTGCGAACAACCATATCCGTACGGAATCTTTTTTATCCGCTATCTTAGAAGGACAACGATCAAGAAAACTTATATACTCCATATTCTCCAACGCCATACCGCACATTCCGCCGATTGCCGATATGGTATTTGGATTATCAATAATAAACCTATGACCTTTTATCTGAAGTGTCAATTTCATTGGTTGGTGGTGTCTCACTCCATAGATGTCGTGTACAGATTCTTCGTTAGTTTCTATAAAATCTATAAGACGCTTTATTTCCTCTCTTGGACTTGGATTGCATTTAAGAGTCTTTGTGGTACTCCCTTCGACATAATCCACTACAAACAGCAACAGATACCAGAACTTCTCGGCATCTATTCCAAGAGCGCGGATTATATCTATGGGATTCTCATTGTCATTAATATCGCGTTTCAGATAGTCGGAATAACTGAAGGATACCTTCAACTTTCCTTGATTATATCTACGTTTAAAGATTAACGGAGCTTGTGAATCTACCGTATAGGCATTCCCGTCGCTGTCGATGACGAGATCGGGAGCGAACCTGTCGGCTACAGCTATCATGTATTCCAAGAGGTTCTCTTCTACTTTATTATAGCTCTCAGTATCAAATTTCTCAATAAGCATGATAGTCGGCTATTCTTTACATTATCTATATCAATTTATCCAATCATTATTGGTATATGTTATTTCTCAGTCGAGGGTCTACACATCGCCGCCATTAACTATAAGGATCTGGCCTGATTATGGAAGGTTAAACCATCAGATTTCCTTTATAACTACCCAATGGCCCGTCTTGGGATGACCGAGCCATGCAATATTCCATTCCTTTAGCCTCCGTTTTACCGTACTCTCAGAATATCCGGATACACTTGCAAGTTCAGCACGGCTTATTGATGGATTGTCTTTTATGGCCTTGAAGATTATAGACTTTAGAGGGTCAGAACTTACATTTAGAGGGTCAACTTGACCCTCTAAATCTTTTTTAGGGTCATTTTCAGCTTCTATTTGGACATTATCAATATCATTCTGACACTCATAATACAATGCCTTTCCCTTTGTTGTTAATCCGTATCTTTGGTTGGGGGCATTCGGCTTATGTGGATTTTCGAGAGTCACAAGACCCTCCTTAATTGCTGGATTTAGATATGTCTTTATGAATGAAGATCTTGATTTTAAACCCATTATTTCAAGCATATCGTATAACGTCCATCTATCTTCTCCTATAATTTCTATAAGTTTAATATATGACTGAGGATGTTTTTTTAAAGTGCCATTAAATATTTCTGCAGATGATGTACTGATATTGGTATCAGTACTTGTACTATTATTTATACGACTACTTGTATTATTACTTGTATTATTACTTGTACTATTATCTGTACTTCTACTTACTACACTTGTATCCTTACTTGTATTATCAGGACGCAAAAAACTTATCTTGACAATGACTCCGTCTTGAGTAAATGAAGGAGCTGGCACTCCGACCCTTTCACATTCCCTTGCCATCATTGAAAGACCTCGGCCCCATTGCTCGATGAGACCACCAAGATACATGACATTGGAAATTATAGGATTTGGTGGCATAGATGTATTCTTCCGGTCTTCTTCCTCCGCCTGCATGAGTGCATTGGGTGATATTCTAACCGGAAAACGCCCGGCATTCTCAATAATTATTTTATCGTCATATATCGCTATGCCGACAGTAGCTATTTCATAACCCCATCGCATGTGGCAATATGCGTTTACCACACTCTCTCGCAGAGCATCGTATGGTATTTCAAGTTCGTCCTCTCGATATAGGCGGTTATGGGTTGTACCGGATAGATTGAGGTGTTTGAAGAAAAAAGCCATCGCAGCATCCACAAGCTCAAAGATATTACCTTCCACCTGCTGGTTGTCTATAAAAAACTGCTTGTTGGTACCTTTAAATCTGGCGAGACGCAACTTGCATTGTGGATAACCTGTGAAGTCCTTGCCGAACAGCACAGCAGCCGAATTACACACTTTTCCGCTTTTTATCAGTTTCAGTTTCGTCAACGCAGTGGCTACACTATCATTGAGCGCATCGCTTGACAAGCGGCCACGCCTTACAGCACTATGGACCACATTCAATATACGCTTATCATCAAGATCCTCAATTTTAATCCTATCATTGACTTCATTCTCCCATTTATAGATCAATCCATGCTGGAATTCGTGAAGTCTTACAAACTTCTCGCGTGGCATGACACTTGTCACACTGTCATGGCGCATATATGGTTTGCCGTCCCAAAGGAATGGTTTATCAGGTTCCATTCCATCAGCCTGAAAGATTATAATATTCTTCTCAGTATGTTCAAGCTTAATATACTGAGGCTGAATGTCTATGGCTGGATCAAATTTATTAAGTGCCTCCCCGATTTCACGAGTGGTCTTATCGCCTATTTCCTGACCTATAATCTTTCCTTTGTTAGACACACCAAAAACTACGATTCCACCATGTCCATTAATCATACCGCATAATGTTTCCATACCGCGATTCAATTGTCCGGTGGTCTCCTTAAACTCAACATCAACACCTTCATTTCCAGATGCGAGTTGCCGTATGTAATCTAACGAGAGTGCCATAATCAAAATAGATATGCAAATTTAATAAAAATTCTCCAATTGACAAAAATTCAATGGATTTGCAATTCGCGAATTGCAAATCCATTGAATAAATAATTTATTTCCTTTATGTTATCAAAGTATGCTTACTGCTACAGGTATTATGTTTCAGTCAAGGGTCTGGACTCCGCCGCCGTTGACCATGAGGGTCTGGCCCGAGATCCATGGGGACATCGGAGAGGCGAAGAAAAGGACTGCCTGTGCGATATCCGAGACTTCGCCGAGGCGGTGGATTGGAGTGTGCGATAGCATACGGGCCTCTATCTCTGGAGTCATCACTCCTGCCAATGCTGCTGTGCGCGTCGCTCCCGGACCGACGCAGTTGATGCGTATTCCCATCGGTCCGAAATCATGCGCCAAATTTGCCGACATGTGGTTGAGGGCTGCTTTAGTAGATGCATAGATGGCTATCCCCGGACTATGGTTGATACTGCTCATAGAAGATATGTTGACGATACTCCCATAGCCAGCTTTCTCCATGTGGGGAGTAGTAAGCTGGCAGAGACGCCATGGCGCGAATACATTCATGGAATATATCCTCTCGACGTATGCACGGTCGATCCTGAACGGACTCTCCGTACCTCCACCTCCGCCACCCGTGACTATCGCCACCATACCGGTCAAATCAAGTAATTCCTGTGGTCTCATGCCTTTCCAACGCCGCAAACGGTTGTAGGGTTCATTGGCTTTACTCTCTCAGCTTGGAGTCGATTATGATTGTGACAGGACCATCATTGACAAGACCAACTTTCATGTCTGCTCCAAACTGACCTGTTTTTACATCTTTCCCAAGAAGTCCGGACAGTTTCTCGCAGTAAAGCTCATACATCGGCACTGCTAATTCATGACCGGCAGCACGTATGTAGCTCGGGCGATTCCCTTTCTTCGTGGATGCCATTAGCGTGAATTGGCTCACTGCCAGTACATCGCCCCCGACTTCCAACACCGAACGGTTCATCACCCCGTTATCATCCGGAAAGATCCTCATCGCTGCGGTCTTCGCCGCCAGCCACTCTACATCAGCCGAAGTGTCACCCTCCGCAATACCCACGAGCACCATCAGTCCGGTTCCAATGCTGCTGAAAAGCTTCCCTTCAATAGTCACCGAAGCCTCGCTGACCCTCTGAATCACCAATCTCATAATTCTTTAGAAATAATGTGCCAATCCTATACTGACACGGTTTTCCCTCATTGATATATCATTTTTGTAGATATCCGTTATACCGATAGCTGCATCAACAGTTAACGTTACATAATCCGTAGGAAATGCCAATCCAATTTTCCATGCGCAGTCAAGTTTGCGATGCATGCCATGCTCTCCGTATGGATTAAAAGACTCAATTAAATCTTCCTCATTAGAATTTTTATATTCTCCATGAACTCCACCTTTTAAAACATAACTCACTTCCGGACCCGTGTATACCGACATCAGGAACCTATCGGTTATATCAAAAGTATAACCTGCCACTACAGGAACTCTAAGACCCATCTTGTAAATAGTTGGACGAATTGTAAATCTGGAATAATCTGAATCTTCTAATGTGATATCGCCACAAGAGTAGGTGTCATAAAAAAACGACACACCGGGCTCTAGATAAAAGTCATGACCAAGATAGATATTGCAGACGCCTCCTACAGTTCCGCCGAAACCATGCTCGTACATCTTCACGCTTCCCCCATGACCATGCCACTTGCCGGGAATATTTATGTCAAAAGCAGCCTTTATGCCCCACATCGGTTTAGTATCACCTGTATCTTGTGCAATGGCATTTACTTGGCTCAATGTCATAACAACGACTGAAAAAATGAAAAAACGTCTCATATCCGGCAAAATTAATTGTTATCGTTTAATATGATAACGATTCCTTTCGCTGAATATTGCTAACTAAAGAAGATGAAAAAATTCCCCGATTATGAGAATCGAGGAATTGAGATTGAGCCTCCGTATATGTCGAGGCATAATTGCGACATTTAAGTTTGCTATCAGAAATCGAATTTCTCCAATGTCATTGTGGAGTACTTCTCGATCTCCGGGACGAGACGTTTGAAGTGGTCGGAAGTCATGTGTGCCTTCAAGTCTTCTTCCGAAGCCCATGTCTCCATAATCAGATAGCGGTCATCGTTGGTAGTTGACTTATAAAGGTCATAACCGATGCAACCTTTGTCACGTAGCGAGAATTCTACAAGTTCAGTTGCCTTCTCGACGAGTTTCTCACTGTTCTCACTCGTCTCTACAATCATTGATACATTTAGTCTTATCATTTCTTTTCCATAATTTTGTGGCTGCTCGCATCCATTCCATTAAAGAAAGGGTCCTGACAACCGGATTAATACCATAGAACCAATTGTTCCATATCTATAACGCCTTATGCTACTGCCGGGTTTATTGATGCCACTAAGTCTGTGTTTAGTAATAAAGCATGCTCCGCATGCGTCCCCGCAAGTCCTTTCCCTTCATTTTGGGTTACAAAATCCATGATATTGGTACAAGAAATACTAAATCGGAGTCAAACCCTATACGACAAAATACGTTTTAATTATAAAGAATCATTAAAAAACACTTATGGAAAATATAGATCTGACAGAAATAAAATCTCCGGCAGACATCCGCAAGATGAGTCTCCCGGAACTGAAACAACTCGCCGCAGAACTCCGCGGCACACTTATTGAGAAACTCTCCGTCCATGGTGGTCACGTAGGTCCCAACCTCGGTATGGTCGAGGCTGTCATCGCCCTTCACTATGTCTTCGACACTCCTGAAGACAAGATTGTCTTCGACGTGTCCCACCAGACCTACCCCCACAAGATGATCACTGGACGTATGCAAGCGTTTACCGATCCCGCTCACTATGATGACGTGACCGGATACACCAATCCGGGTGAAAGTCCTTACGACCTCTATTCACTCGGACACACCTCATCTGCAGTAGCCCTTGCAGCTGGACTCGCAAAAGCCCGTGACCTGAAGGGAGACAAGGAGAACGTCGTGGCAGTGATCGGCGACGGATCGCTCAGCGGAGGTGTCGCTTTCGAAGGTCTCGACTATGGCGCTACACTTGGCACCAACTTCATCGTTGTAGTCAACGACAATCAGATGAGTATCGCCGAGAACCATGGAGGAATCTATGCCGACCTCCGCTTGCTCCGCAATACCAACGGCGAGGGTGAACCCAACCTCTTCCGCTCGATGGGCTATGCCTACCGTTATGTGAAGTATGGCAACGATCTCAAGAGCCTTATCGAGATGTTCCAGTCTGTAAAGGGCATAAACTATCCTGTAGTCGTGCATATCAATACTGAAAAGGGCATGGGCCTAAAGGTAGCCGAAGAAGATAAGGAGGATTTCCACTACGCAGGTCCGTTTGATCCCAAAACCGGAGCTCCTCGTTATGAAGGACCTAAAGATGCTCCCGAAGACTATAGCGACCTATTCGCCAAGAAGATGCTCGCCAAGATGAAGGAAGACGGTAGGGTAGTGACCATCACAGCCGGAACTCCGGGAGTACTTGGCTTTGACAAGGCTCGTCGTCTTGAAGCCGGCAAGCAGTTTGTCGACGTAGGTATCGCCGAGCAGTCAGCAGTCGACGTGGCAAGTGGTCTTGCGAAGGGTGGAATGCGCCCGGTGGTTGGATTCGTCAGCAGTTTCCTCCAGAGGGCGTTCGACCAGTTCAGCCAGGACATCGCGCTTAACAAGCAAGCAGCGACATTCGTGGTATTCTACGGCTCTATGTTTGGCATGAACGACGAGACACACCTTGGTTTCTTCGACATCGCCCTTCTCTCTAACATCCCGAATCTCCTTTATCTCGCCCCGACATGCAAGGAGGAGTTCGAGGCAATGCTCGACTGGTCCGTAAAGCAGGATAAATTGGCTGTCGTAGTTCGCACTCCCGGATCTTCTGCAGTGTCCAACAAGGAGATAAAGGTTCTGGATGATTACTCAAAACCGGAATACGATATCGTTCGTAGAGGCGAGAAGGTTGCCTTGATTGGAGCAGGATTGATGTTTACCTATATGTCCTTGGCAGCCGATATGCTTGCCGAGCAGGGCATCAACGCCACCCTCATTAATCCGCGTGAGCTCTCGACACTCGATACAGCGACACTCGACACGCTCAAGGACTATAGCGTGGTGATCACGGCTGAGGACGGAATAATCGACGGTGGCTACGGCCAGAAGGTAGCCTCCTATCTCGGTGAGGCACCTGTGAAGGTCATCAACCTCGGTCTTCCGAAGAAGTTCCTCAACCGCTACGACTACTCCGCCCTCCAGAAGGAATGCGGCCTGACGCCGGAGCAGATAGCGCAAACTGCAATTAAGGCGCTGTAATTATTGCCCCATCGATTACTCTAAAAACATACGACACAAGCGTCCGCAGCCAATTTCATTGACCGTGAACGCTTGTGTCGTATGTAGATTCATTCAGGCCGGCTGCTATGACAACATTACTTTTCGTCCCTGATAATGATAATAATAGCCTATCGACCAGCCATTTCTTGTTTTTTACAGATAGAGAATCTACTATTTTCCAAAGTCCATCCATAGTGGTCGCGGATGATATTGGCTCTTGATCCATATTCTTTGGCAAAGCATGGGCTTCCTGGCATTTATTGACATAATAGTAACGATTCTGAAGATTCATCCAGTTCTGAAAAGGAATACCCAGTTCTTTTTCAAGTTTCAAGGCAATACCCTCTGTTACATTGCGTTTTCCTTTGATCAATTCACTCAGATTTGATGCCGGCATTCCAATAGCCACGGCAAAGTCCTTTTGTTTTATGCCGCGTGCTATAAGTTCCTTCTTCAGGATAGATCCTGGATGCGTCCCTTTCATTGGAATAATGGAATTAACGTTTGTTGCCATAATGAGTCGTATCTATTTCTATTAATCTGATTTCTATTCCGTCCTCATGCTCAGTAAACAAAAGACGCTCTACACGTCCATTGTCAATCCTCACTGAGCTCTCCATACGGTATTTTAGTTTCTCGTAGTGCAGATAGCTATAATTACGGAGATCATCCGCTTTGTCAACTGAGAACATTACGTCTACTACTCCTATATAGTCTTCAACGAAGGTCTTGCTGCGACATAACTTCTTGTATCGACTGTCTTTTGTCTTACCCGTCTCATATAGCTCCTGTAGCGCTTTATCGGTAAATATAACATTCATAATTGCGAAATAATACGCAAAGATAGTAAAAAATTATCAATTTATGGTAATTTTATGATGTTTTATTAAATACTCAAGTTTCGGATTTGGAAATTTTCTCTGCTCCTTTGCTTTCTCCCGGACGAGCGAAGCAAGTCCGACTTCTATAAAACCGAGTCTGAAGGCCCCGAAATCGAGATTTAAAGACTTAATTATCCTGCCCTGCGAGCCCTTTGCTCCTCTGCGTGATATTTATTCGGTTAAATGATAATAGATTAATAAATCAGAAACTTGAATGATTTATTAGATGAATTGGAAAAAGATCCGCATTTAGGTATCGACTTGGGAGATGGCTATCGCAAAGTGCGTATGGCTATAGCATCCCCTCTGGCTCTTCGGCTTACTTTACTGAGTCAATCCCCCCCCTCCCCCGATTTTTGATAATTCTAATTTTCTTTATACTTTCTTAATAATCCGTGTGTTTCCTACGGATGTTATATTTATGAAATCGGGAAATAATCCGAATGCGAATCAATGCCGCCTCCAAGAAATCAGAAATGATTCAGAATCGGTTTGTTAGGTTCGGTGGCCGTTGCGAGGCAATGGCATTTCCCCCGATATTAATAACTATCTAAAACACACAAGTATTATGGAAAAAGAAAAGAAATCTTATTTCGTCAACATGATCGAGGCCAAAGACGGAAAGATGGCTGAGGTCCTCAACTTCAACTTCGGTGGCCATCACGATATCGCCGCCATGGCTGAGAAAGCTAAATCTCTTGGCTTCGCCAAAGACAAGCATGCGAAGGAGTTCGTCCTTGCGATGCGCTTCATGCACCATGTAATCAAGAAGAACTCCGACAACCCCCTCTTCGCTCAGTTTGCTCCGCAGTTTGAGGCATTCAAGCAAGAGGTAAGGAGCAAAGTCGGTTGCGGATGCAACTGCGACAAGTAAAAACCTACCTTTTCTAAAAAACACTATAAAGGATGTGCCCGCCACGGACACATCCTTTTCATTTTTTTCCTAAACGTAACCCAGTTTTCTTATCCGTCGTAGGAAAGAAAAGTTCTGGTCATACACCTCCTAACCCTTCCGTGACAGGTAGAAAGCGAAAGTGTGGAATAAAATCCTACACTTTTGTCTTGGAGATTTAAAAAATTGGCTGTAACTTTGCACCGCAAAACCGATCGTGGGTACATACACCGACCGGTAGGGAAGATTACATCACCTCGGCAATTCGGCTGCTAAGGCAGTGGAAAGTGATGGAACGGCTCTTCTTCCCTTGGCACCAACTGACGCCTAAACAGATACATATCAATTGCATCCCGTTTGCAATTTTTTTTGAACGACAGCCCAATGCAGCTCCTAAAGAGTATCCATCTACGTCGATACACGAATGGGAAAGTAGTAGGCTGACACGAAAAAGATGCAATTGATATGAAAGAAAGCAATCAAAAACCGCTCGAATGCGATCGGTTGTTCATAGGGAAAATAATAGAAGAGGAACTTCGACGTCAGGAACGCACCGTCACCTGGCTCAGCCGTCAGATACACTGCGACCGAAGCAACATCTACGACATATTCTCACGCGCCAGCATAGACACTGACTTGCTCTACAAACTTAGCAAAGCCTTGCATAGGGATTTCTTCACTTGTTACTCTTCTGAATTGCAATTATTTAACAGTCAACAAATTACCCCCCCCCATCGCAATGTAGGGCAGTCTCCGTTCTGGGGGTTATACCCATCGCCGAGCCCCCGAGCGGCTCATGCAGCTGGGG
>JAIDTL010000049.1:33693-58381 GCA_029060725.1 Muribaculaceae bacterium
GTTTTTTTGACTTTTTTCTCTTTTTCATTGCCAATTTTTTAAATTGAAAAAAATATCCCCCCCCCCCCATCTCAATGTAGGGCAGTATCCGATGCAGACTTCAGTTCAGGAACCATCATCGAATCAATCGGGCATGACAAACCACATTATGAGCAAAACAATAGTCCCGGTCTTGTGGCAAATGCCGCGAGAACACTAAGCTAAACCCTACACTTAGATTACAGGTATATTCAGATAGAGTATTGTCAAGATTATTCCACACTTCCGTGAAATATCTACTACGCATCAGGTGTCATTGTGCTTATAAAAAGCATTAACTTTGTAAATTGAATAAATCTAACAATATAATATAATAAACGACATGGCAAAGAAATCAGCTATTTCCGGTGAATACATCATCACCGTAGAAGACTCAGGCACAGTTCGCGTGTGCAAAATCTACGACAATGTCAAAGGATCACTTCGTGAATGCGCCGAATCCAAGAACTTTGAATACGATCCGGGATGGACAACACGTCAATTTGGCTCTAAACTCATTAAAGAATTTGGAGAAGGCAATGAAGCCGAAATTGGAGAATACACAATAGTGAAACGCGATTCCGGATCAATCGAGAGCTACCGTACATACGCCAACACCAAGGGTGCGCTGCGTGAATGTGCCGAGGCCAACAATTTCGAGTTCGACCCCAACTGGAATACACGCACTTTCGGTTCGAAACTCGTCGACTTCATCAACGCAAACAAGTAAGATTCAGCCATCAAAGATAAAAAGGAAATCTTTATATGGCAAAAAAGACAGCCACATACGCCAAATATGAGCTACACGTTGAGGATAACGGCAAAATCGTTATCCTCGACGATGGCCAGCCCGTACAGAATGCCAAGGGAGCTATCCGCACCATTGCTGCGGATGTCAACTTTACCCTTGACCCAAAATGGAACACCCAGAGTGCCGGTCGGAAATTGGTAGACTTTCTGAATAGCACTACGACTATATCCGTCACATCAGTCAAAACTGATGAATCTGCATCACCGGCATCAGAGTCGACTATAGTACCCAAGCCAGTATCCAAACAGAAAGTCATGCCGGAGGATAAGTCGGCCAAGCATAATACTGAAAACGAACTAACAGAAGAAGAAATGAACGAATTACTAAAACAGATAGCAGAACTGCGCAAGACAATCGAGTCTCTCGAATCCCGTGTCGCAACTCTTGAAGACAACCAGACTTCCGAAGCAACGACAAAAAAAGGATTGACCAGAACCATATCCAAAGATTATATATACTGCCCATACAGAACCAGCTATGCGTATCTTCTTTATTTTGTTCATCAGAACGACGGGAAAATGGGCTATCTCAAACCAATCTGTACTTCTGATGGTAACCACACCGTTGGTCAGACACGCAAGGTTGCGGATATGTTCGGGTATAAGTATGATTCCAAGACTAAGCGGGAGATGCTCGGCTTTGAATTAGTGTCAAAATATGGCGACGGAGAATGGGCATTCATTGGAAAAAACGCTGTGGATGCCAACGGAGTCACCTATGACTTCATTGAAACAAACCTGCCTTATGATCCCGACTATCTTAAATTTGCAACCGGACAACTGAAAGATGCAGAAGGCAAGCCATATCTTGATCTTTACACTAATAATCCGCTGGTAGTCGATCCTAAAGAGGCTCCAGATGAGATCGCCGCTAAACTTTTGGAGTTTCGTAACTCACTGGTGAGAAAATGAGCATACTTATCGAAGCATTGCGTGAAGAGATCGGTTCTTGGCTTGCAACGCAATCCGGACTCCTGACCGGTGAACGCGACATGCAGGTAAGTCTTGCCTTATGGCTTGAAAAATCATGTCGGTTCTCTAAGATTCATACAGAGTATCGAGTGCCGCTGGCCGAATTGAAAGCTCGTGGTGTCCCTGTGGAACCAGATCACACCTTGGCAAAAAAATGGATTCCGCAACCTGAATTTCCCTGGAACAATGACGTATCCGTCGATATTGTAGCCGAGATGTCAGGTAGATTTGCTCTTGTTGAACTCAAATACGCCACCCGAGAAATCAATGCAACTGAAACACTCTTCGGGGAGTTGTTGCGCACTGATGTCAGCATCATAAAAAATCAAGCAGCCTCCAATATTGTGATGTACAACTACTGGAAGGATGTACGGCGCATAGAAATATTGGCTCGTAAATATGCTAACGTTGACGGAGGAATTGCCTTGATTATCACAAACTGTTGCGACTATTGGAAACCTTCTCGTCCGAATGCAAAATATGCTCCATTTTCCATGCATGAAGATAATACAGTAGGTCCCGGTATGTTAGACTGGATCAATGCATCCGCCAATAATCGGAAGAATTATCCGCCATTCCTTCTAAGCAACGCGTATGTGTGTCGCTGGAAACCTACATCAATAACTACTCTTGCCCGCAATGGAGATCCATTTAAGGCAATGCTTTCAATAATTGAAAAATAGACAATAAACATATAATAATATACTATGGCAGTAAAGACAACCGCCTCCGGCAAGATGGACAAGCGCACCAAAGAGTATAAGGAACTCAAGGAACGCCTTGCCAAGGCACGCGCCGCAAAGGCAAAATCATCAACTCCCAAGAAACAGACATCAACACTGAAGAAGACCGCTTCCGGCAAGGTCGACAAGCGCACCAAGGAAGGGAAAGCCATCTGCGAGCGCATGGCTAAGGCCCGCAAGTCAAAGAACTCTCTCGTAAACCGCCTGAAACGTCTTTTCAAATAATTCAAACGAAAAATTATGCAGACACCTACCATAACATTAGCATCCATCCTTGCCGCCATCATCTGGGCTGATGGAGACTACTCCGAAGTGGAACGCACTACGCTCAGCGAGATCGCGGAAGCACTCGGAATCCCTGAGAAGGAACTGACGATGAACGTAACCGCAGCTCTCGTAGAGCTGAAGAACCTTGACGAGCAGAAGGCTACAGACTACGCAGTGAAGCACGCCGCAAAAGTAAACGACGAAGAGACCGGCGAGGTATTCCAGGCTCTTCTTCAGATGGCACTATGCGACAATGTGCTTACATACAATGAGGTCCACAATCTTCTCGCTCTCGCCGAAGCCCTTGACATCGACCAGGATGCAGCTGTCCTCATGCTATGCGACCTCGTGAAGTCAGAACCCGAACTCGAAGTATCATTCGAACCCGAAGACGAATAAAGACATGGATTTTAAAGTTAAAGTAACAGGTAAGTCCCAAAACCGTACGGCTCTTGGCATAGTGCATGCCTATTGCCGTATGGAACCCAAGACCACTCTTGCGTCCCTGCGTCAGGCATTTCCGAATTCTGTCTGTCCTGATTCCGGAGTAAAGGAACTCTTCCTGCCGATAAAGGAAGCTGAGACATTCAACACGAAGATGACTCTCTATTTCCCCAAACCCGATGAGGTCATCACTCTCGCAGACGGCTCAGTGATCGCCATGGCTCAGGTATGGTCAAAATCCTCGCTCGACAAGATTACGGCACAGGCTGCAAAATTCGGAATTGAAGCTACAGAACCGGACAAGAGCGTAGGAGGCGCAGGAGGTTTCACAATCGAATGTCTTGACGGGTATACCTTTCCAAAAGCGAAGAAAGGATGTCTTGGCCTCCTCCTGCTGCCGCTGATAGCCGCAGGGGCTATTGCTTATCTTTTATCATAATCGTTTATAAAACAAATACAATCAACCTAAAATCATGGCAGAATTCAAGATCGACGGCCGCATGAAAGTGAAGGGCCTGAAGGAAAAATTCAAGGAGACTTTCGGTCTCACACTGAGAGTTTACACCACACTCTCATGCAAAGCTCCGGCTAAGGACGACGCTACCCTTGCATCAATCCGCGCTGAGGGCGCCAAAGGTGGTGAGATCACCGTAGGCTCAAACCGCAAGGTGGGAAGCTTCGAGAAAATGGTGGCAGACGCATACGGCATCGGCGTGCAGGTAGCAAATGCTGCCAACACCAAGCTTGCTAACGACGACGATACCCTCGCAGCAGCCGCAAAGAAATAAAAATTTCATTTTATAGAAAGCCTCCATTCTCCCCAATATCGACATGGTGGCTTTCTATGATTTTTTGCTTAATCATTGATAGAACATGAGTACAAAAGCGTATTATCAGAAACAGATAATCGACCTCCGTGCCAGAATGGCACGCGAGAAGGAGGCTATGAAACGCGACAATGAATCGTATGCAAGAATGATCGCAAACGCTTCATCACCTACATCAAAAGCTTCCTACCGGAAGAGTAAGGTAGACCGCGCTGAAAGTCATAAACGCAACATTGAATCCATTAAGCGTCAGATAGCGCAGGCTCAACTCAACAAGACACGCGCACCGAAATAAACCTAAATGAAAGATTTCTGGAAAGGTGTCATAGCTGTATTGACACTCCAATGGCTGTTCGGAAGTCGTGGAAACAATAACGGCGGATGTGGATGCGGAGGATGCCTGGGCTATCTGATTCTCCTCATTTGTCTGATTCTTTATCTATTAGGCTTAATGTAATAAATATGAAAATACCCGGACTTTCCTTCTCATGGAAACGAGCGCTTGGAATCACCAAGGCCAAACAGAAATTTTCCCACGCCACCGGTATTCCTACCTCTCGCCAGGGTCTTGAACGAAAGGTAGGGGCGCTTATAGTAGGCGCAGTATTAGGAACCAATAAAAAGAAAAGACGCAGATGAGCGAAAAGAAAGCGGAACCGGATGAGTCGTTGAAAATTAAACTGGCACGCGCGCTTGACGACAACCTACACACACGCCAATGGCATAATATCGTAGACTGGCTCATCATAGCGATGATCCTGATAAGCACTACCGAGATATTCCTGTCCACATTCGATCTTGATCCCCGGCTGCGAAGAGTTTTGTTCTGGGTAGATATAATCACTCTTGTATTCTTCACCATAGAGGTCTGTCTCAGAATATGGGTAGCCCCGCTCATCAATCCTAAATTTAAGGGATGGAAAGGAAGGCTGAGATATTGCTTCACTTTCTATGGAGCGATCGACGTCCTCTCTACTTTCCCATTCTATCTCCAGTGGATATTCCCTCTGCCGGTGATGGCGTTTAAGACGCTGCGGACGGCAAGGGTGGTTCGGACACTACGCATAGGACGCTATACAAAATCATTCAATCTTCTGACAGATGCGATCAAGGAGAAACGCCATGAGCTTATCGTGGCCATGCAGTTCCTGATTGTGATAACAGTCATTCTGAGCCTTGTGCTGTTTTTTGCAGAGCATGACGCCCAACCGGATGTATACAATAACGGTGCCGTTTCTGTGATGTGGGCGTTTGCCCAATATATAGGTGACCCGGGACAGTTTGCCGATACGCCTCCGGTAACAGTAGTAGGGAGGATTATCGCATGCATAGTCGGTCTTCTCGGCATTGCCATTGTAGCAGTCCCGACCGGTATAATCGGAGCCGGGTTTACCGACGCTATAGAAAACCGCAATCATGAGGAAGAAGTCAGAAACGATGCCGATAAGCTGCGCAATGGCTTCGAGCGTAAGCTTGACCGTCCGACAGGCTTACAGGTAGTGCCTCCCTTCCGGAGTGTAGACGACCTCAAAGTCAGGCTCAATATGAAATCCGACAATCTTCAGGAAGCCGTCAACCACGGTCCGGGATTCCGTATAGTCAATCTTGCCGCGACTGTGCCGACCGACGACGGTGACTATGTGGCAGATCGCATAGCAGTGGAGCATTATCCGCAGAATACTCCATACGGTTGCTGCATAGACCGGAATTCCCGAATCACTATCATTGCGCCGTCAAATATGATAGATCCCGGACTGTCGCATTTCTGCTTCTATCTCGCCTATCTCGGGCAGTTCAACTACATAAGCCGCGAGATAGGACAACGGGCACCATACAAGTCTTACTATGGGTTCAATTCGGAAGATGATGTGGAGGGTCTGAAAGAGTACGCCGCCGACCTCAAGCGATTGATGGCTAAGGATGGTGCCTGGTCTCTTACCGTCTTGGTATCAAGCGGAGCACTGGAACCACCATACCCAACCAATATCCACCTTAACATCGGAGGCAAAAAGGGGGACACACGGACATCCGGAGAAGATCTTTTCATAAAGGATGGCTTGACATACGAAACTTTTTATAATACTCTTGAAAATACACTGGCATCCGACCTGAACCTTACCCTCGATCATCAGCAATATCATAATACCCATTCCCCTAATAACTTCCTTCGCAAACTGAGTCTGACGGAGCATGCCAACCACATTATAATGCGCATTGAATGGAAACAGCTGCTATGGTCGCAGAAACGGCTGCTGCTCGCTCGCGACATAGCGGAAAGCGTCTGCACAGCAATTCTAAAAACTCCGCTCCCATCTATCGTCCCGGAGCTGAAAACCAAAGCAATCGGCTACGACGGCTACGATTGCCTACAAAAATAAACATCTTTTATTCCGACTCTCAGATATCAGAAATGATTCAAAAGCGGTGCTTTTGGTTTGGTTGGCGTTGCGAGGCAACCCCAAATCCTCACTAAAGATCTGCATAAGAGTGACAATGTCAATGAATGAGGATCTTATGGTTGGAACAGAAATAAATACCTGGTGATAGAGTGAAACTGTTGATGCCCGGATGTAATGTCAATAATTGGGTGGTGCCGTCAAGACTTGTCAGTGAAATCCTCCTGTCGGTCGCACTGCAGATTATAAGGTTGTGTCCATCTGTGCTGACTGATAGTTTTTCAATTCTTGCCACATCTACACCTGAATTATCTCCCCATTGTGTCTTTAGCCAATTTATCGAACCTTGGAGCCATGACTCCAGCTTTTTTGCTTCCCCGGCTATATCTGCATGGGAATAAGCCGGCCATCTTCTGCCATCGCATATTGCAGCAGATGCAATATCCCCTGCATCCTTTGCAAGATGAGACTTGAGCACCTCGGGACCTTCTGCAAGAAATGTTTGCCACACTCGCTTGACCGTGCCTACAAATTCAGGCATTGAATAGAATTCGCCTATCCATACCTGTGAAAAATCAGGATGGTCGAAAATAAACCGTGGTTTGTCTGCCCTACCTGAAGCAAAAGCATTTCCAAAGTCCCAGACAGGTCCGAATTTCCATTTCTCTGTTGCTCCTCTCTGTCGGTTAAGATAGCACGACCCGTGGAATGATTCCATATCAAGCATCAATTGATTGGCGATAAAATAGCGTGCGAGAATATCAAAATCCACAAGTCGTGCAGCTTCATTTTCATTGCCGGATGCCAACGCATATTGGATTGATTGCATAGACGTCTGGAGGTATGAATGTTGCTCAGGCGACAATAATTCCGGAGATTTATAGGTGAACCATATCGGATGCCCGGAAGAGTCTTTGATACTGACATGAGGGTCTGAATCGTAGTTGTCGATTTCCACAAGCCATCCTCCATCTACGTCTTCAGTTGCACCGTCTGCCTGCTCCGTCACGTCTACACGGTCTTTATCCACTCTTACAGTCTCAGTGAGCCAATAGAGCCCGATATAGTCTCCATTCAATACTACTTCAAGTGGGGCAGTGGCAGGTGTCCAAGGCATTCCGAGTGCTTCTGATGCTGCAAATCCGAGCGAATTGCGTAGTCCACCCGCAGAATCGTCAGCATGTGCCAACAATGCGAAGTGTTTGCTCTTATTCATTCCCATCAACTCAGTTTTTTTGTCGAGTTTGATGCGGTAAGGTTTCTTTTCAAAGCCCAACCATGTGTAGTTTCCACGCCCACGAATCTGCATCAACGCCTGATCATCGGCATCGCCTATAGGTTCTATTCCTTCCACTCCCATTGGGTCAAGATAATAACTTGCCTGCAGGTATTCTTCCTTGGAGGTAATGGGCTTGCCCGATTCTGTTGTGATAAACATTACAGGAAGTGTGCCCGACCATGGCGTATGACCGGATACATTGGTGGAAAACATCATCCGCATATTGTCAAGGTCTACTTTGACAGCATATACCCGGTTGGCAGGAGACACGATATTGGGAGATTTTTGATATTCCTGAATAGGAATCCATTCATTCTCTTTAATGAAGGAAGTGGTATATAGTGTTCCCTCGTCAAAACGATTCCAAGATCCTTCCGGATTCGCGGTCGACAACTTGAATTCCCGATTGTTTGAAAAATCAATATCCGTTTCAAAAATGCCGTCGGCATCCTCGGTTGCGATTTCAGGATGCGATATGTCCCAGTTGTTGAATCCTCCCACAAAATAGAGAGCTCGTGTAGATCCAAAAGCATGGAAAGCTACACAAATGCTGATAAATATTGCTGATATGACACTCTTCATAATCTTTATTAGATAGGTTATTCAGTTTTATATTCCGATTTTTGAAGCTTCTGTATCAGCTCGGAGAGCTGTCATCATGTCAAAACCCCGGACTTCAGTCCGGGGGATACCCGACATAAGCTCAGTAGCCTCGGAGAGGCGCTTTATGATATAGTCATTATTCGGCTCATAGAACCCACCCCTATTTTATATTTTTCTGCAAAATTAATACAAAACTCCCAATTTTCAATGACAATTCACAATCTCTTTCTTTATAAAGTGTATTCAGTTTTATGTTCCGATTTTAGAAGCAGACTTGACAACTCGACAGCTCGGAGAGCTGTTATTATGTTGAACCCTCCGGACTTCAGTCCGGAAATCCCCGACAAAGTATTTACCTAACAGAACACTCAATATACTATGGATAAAATCATAACGACACTTTACAAATCTCCTGTCGGCGACATGATAATCGGCTCATACGGCGACAAAATATGCATGAGTGATTGGGTCATAGAAAAACGGCGCAAAGCAATAGATCGACGTATTTGCAAACTTCTCAGTGCTGAATATGAGGAGGGCGTCTCTGATATAATTACCCGAACTATCATACAACTTGACGAATATTTCGAAGGAAAGCGGAAGGAATTTACGATACCCGTAGTATTTTGTGGAACTGATTTTCAACGACAAGTATGGTCTGAACTAATGCAGATACCATACGGACAAACCATCTCTTATTCGGAGCTTGCAAAACGTATAGGCAATCCAAAGGCTATCCGTGGGGTGGCATCGGCAAATGCAGCTAATCCCATATCCATACTCGTACCATGCCATAGGGTGATAGGAAGCAACCATCAATTGACTGGATATGCCGGAGGACTTTATGCTAAAAAGTTTCTTATTGCTCTTGAATCAGAGAATGCAGGTTAAATTGCCAAACAAATGTACCGTATCAATTGTTCTATCATTAATAAATCGTTATATATAAAGAAAATATAATATGTCAGAACTTGAAGCATTGCAGAGTAGACACTCAGTAAGAAAATATCAGGACCGTCCTCTTGAGGAAAGTGCCGTCAAAGCCCTTCAGGAGGAGATTGTCAAACTGAATAAAGAAGGAGACCTGAATATGCAGTTGGTGCTCAACGAACGGAAAGCTTTCAAAGGTTTTCTTTCATACGGCACTTTCTCGAACGTGTCTAACTACGTAATGATCATAGGAAAGAAATCCGAGTCCTTGGAATATAGAGCCGGATACTATGGTGAGAAACTTGTGCTTTTCGCTCAGAGCATCGGTCTCAACACCTGCTTTGTAGGCTTGACCTACAAAAAGATAGATGGAGCCTTTGAAGTTGGCAAGGATGAAAAGATATTGCTTTGTATTGCCATCGGCTACGGCGAAGCGGACGGCTACAGGAATCATAAAATCAAACGACCTGACCAGGTAAGCAATGTCACTCCCGACTCTCCGGAATGGTTTAAGAATGGGGTAGAGGCTGCCCTGTTGGCACCGACAGCCATCAACCAGCAGAAATTTTATTTTGAATATATTCCGCAGCATAAGGTAAAGCCGAGCAAGGGAATGTCGCTGGCCGGCTACACCAAGATCGACCTCGGCATAGCCATGTATAACTTCGAAATCGGAGCCGGACGCGACAACTTCCACTGGGAAGATTCACCATTATGACTAATCAATAAGTAAGACTGGGTTTTCAGTACAACTATATCTTATCATATATCATTTTGTAGAAATCATCACGGTTTTCTTGCGGACCATGGGCTGTCTTTTCGCAATTGTACCATTCGAGATTCTTCATGCCGACAGCTTCAAGAACGCGAGGCTTGAAATAGTCGATGAAAAAAGGACTGAAAAGTTCCGTATCACCCTGCGATGTTGTGACCATCACAGTGCGCTTGATATCAATCTTGTCAGGAATTAACTCGCCTGTGTCGGAATATTTGTAAGCCTTGCCGCTGAGCATCACCTTATCGAAGAAACCCTTTACTATGGCAGGCATCATTCCCCACCAGATAGGGAATACCATGATCAACTCGTCGCTTCCGAGCAGAAAACCGAGGTATTTCTCTACCAGAGGATCCGCAGACTCACCACGGCTATACAGACGCAGGCTGGGCGCCTCGAGAGCGGGATTGAATCCATCGGCATAGAGGTCTATAACATTATATTCCTTACCTTGTTTGTTGAGTTTCTCCTTGATTTCAGAGAACAGTGCGTGATTGAAGCTACCATCGTATGGATGAGCATAAAGTATTGTAGTCATATTGCATTAAATGATTTTTAGGTTTCACAATCCTAACGCCCGATCAGTTCATTTTGTTCATATATCCCCTTCGACAAATCTACTGCGCTTTGGCAAAAGCGCAGGAAAAATATTTTAAAGGAATGAATGCGTATTTTTATGATGAATGGGTATTTTTATAATGTATAAAAATTTTCTTGTCTATTAGACTGATGTATCACTAATTTTTTGTAATTTTGCAGTGCAAATCTACGCCGATGACGAATTCTTTCGTCGGCTGGGTGGGTTTGAGACATATTTCATAAGCGTTTACTTGCGCTTGATTCTTGGTCGCTTCAGAAATCTGGCAGTTTCAAAAGCATCGTCAAGAATGAAGTAACGGTAGATGTCTCGGGTATGATTACTACACCCTTGGGAGGATTGTGCCTTTTCGGCATGTCCCCTTTGGCGTATCATATATCATACGGCGTAGGCTCTGCGTTACTCGTTCTACGATGTGACGGCTATGCCAGATGCCTTGAAGTGACAGGACGAGTAACAAGTACGGATCCTGCGCTTTTTTCATATATAAACCAATCCAATTGAGGATCCCACGGATTGAGCTAAAAATTATGGCTTATCGTCCATGGGACGAATTATAGATTTTATTCAGAAAGAGGGTCAAGGTAAATATCTCTGTTACAAGACCCGCAAAACATCATTGGATACAGAGTCCAGTGATACGCTTTCTTATGATGATAAGCCTTCAATCCAAATCTCCGGTTCGCAGATAGCCGAAAGCAATAAGTCAAGAGTACATGCAATTGCTATTCCTCAAAAGCTTATTAAGGCTTGTACTACCCCAATTTTTAGCTTTTTTCTTGACGGATCTAGGCACACATATAAAATTGATGATATAGCTATTGGGAAAAGGATTTTCCCTTTTCTCGCTGGACAGATAATAGTAGGATGCTGTGAGCGCAAGAATAGAGATACATTTAAGAAAGTTGCAATTCACCATAAGCTAGTACTTTCCCTACCCGTTGATTTTAATGTAGATGATGACGACAATTATTGTCGGTTATTTTTAGAGAAAATAAACTCTCAAATATCCCAATTACCATTTGTTGCATCCTCGGGTATCCATTTTAATGACATACTTCTCTATGAGACAGATGCCCTCAGTAAAGACGAGCGAGGTAAAGATGGGTTACAGAATCGTGGAATAGCAAGGATACAAACTGTCATGACAGATGATGAACAGATTCTTGTTTCTGATCTCTGCAAACATAATCGCCTTGATGATGAGCATTGGCTTATAAAAGACGGTTCTCTGGAATATACTCCATCTGCAAGACTTCGAGATGATGAATGGCTAAAAATGAGAAATAATTATCAATATGTTGTTGGAGTGTCAAAGCAATTTAATCCGGATTTAATTCTTGACTTTGAGAAAAACAAGCTTTCAAAAACAATAGCCTCGTTAAAACCATTCCACCGGACAAAGGTTTATCGGTATGTAGTAGATCAATGTCAGGTTGAATTTGCAATCTGGTATCTCCGATTAAGAGATAGTGAATTTCGCGAAACACATTTTTCTGATATCGTGAAATGTGAAATGATTATTCCGACAGAAGGTGGAGTTATTGATTCCGATACAATTGATGTTATCTGTGCAAATTTAATCAGGGAAGCATATCCTGTTTGTTATGGCAGCGACTCCCGATGGGCCAACCATCTGTATCCAGTATTTCTTACGGAGAAATATTGTAAATCTAATTATATCGACAACAACATTATCCTCAACCTC
Source organism: Muribaculaceae bacterium (assembly GCA_029060725.1). Lineage (GTDB taxonomy): Bacteria > Bacteroidota > Bacteroidia > Bacteroidales > Muribaculaceae > Lepagella. Next base: position 46,064 of record JAIDTL010000049.1, read on the forward strand.
TTCTGATGAAAAGTAAAAATAAAAATATAATAGGTAAAGTCTCGGCAACAGAGAAGTGTCCTTCGACAATTGATGAATTCTATTTCTGGACTGATAAGAAGCAAATTCTCAGCCCTTTTGACATCATAAAGGTCGAACATGAAAATAATTCGATTACATATGGTGTAGTTGAAGAAATAAATAATGTTACTGATGCGCTTAGTCATTTCACAAGTTATATATCAAGTGATTTTGGCGATATTGATGCCAATATCGGCAATATGAATCGTCTTGGCATGAACTATGTGAAGGCAAGAGTGATATGCAATACAGAGAACATCTATACACCAGTACTGGATAGTCGGCAAGTTTCATTATGTAATGAAGATGATGTCCGAACTGCATTAGGACTTACAGAGAATGAGGTTAAGAATCCTCTTGTGTGTGGGTATCTGGAAATGTATAAAGGTGAAAACGCAATCAAAGTAAAAGTTATACTCAATTCTCATTTCTTGATTGGACCAGACGGTGCACATATCAATGTGTCCGGCATATCAGGGTTGGCTGCGAAAACCTCCTACTCGATGTTTCTGTTAAATGCCATTCAGCAAAAATTTAGGTTTGATTCCGGTGAAACAGCAGCCTTTGTCCTTTTTAATGTGAAAGGCCGCGATCTTATGGCAATTGATGAGCCTAATTCAGAGCTATCTGATAGTGATAAAAAGATATATAAAGACTTAGGATTAGATGTTGAGCCTTTTCATAATGTAAGATACTATTATCCTTATGGTAAGGGTGGTCATCTTCAATCTTATGCAGCTCCGGAGGATATCTCTTCTCAGAAGAGTAGACATATCGCATTCCCTTATAAATTCAGCTTTGAACAGTCACTTGATATGCTTGATTTACTTCTTGCAAATGAAGATGATAGTACAGGGACCCTTGAATCCTGTGTAAATTTTATCATAAACGGAGGTGGAGAGTTCGGGAATGTTTCTAAATGGAAAACATTAATAGATAAGATTGATGGTTGTACAAAAACTGGAGCAGCCGGAGGTCAAAAGAACGAGATTCAGGTTGCCAGCTGGAGAAAATTTAAACGGTGTGTTAGTAAGGCCATTAACAATGATATATTTGCAAATACTGTAACAAGCGGTGAGGTGGAACTTCCTCAAGAAATTGCGAACAATCTAAGACCGGGCGAAGTGATGGTGATAGACATCGCTCGGCTTGATGAAAATTCTCAAAGCTTTGTCTTTGGATCGGTTGCAAGGGCTATATATGATTTGAAACTTGGGGCATCGCGAGATGATATTCCCGATAAAGTCATAATATTTGTTGATGAGCTAAATAAATATGCTTCGACTGATGTTCCGAAGAATTCGCCAATTCTAAAGCAAATATTAGATATTGCTGAACGCGGACGTTCTCTTGGCATTATCTTATTTTCAGTGGAGCAATTCAGAAGTGCAATCCATGACAGAGTAAAAGGTAATTGTGCAACTTCCGCTTATGGCAGAACTAATGCCATTGAAGTATCTAAGCCAGATTACCGTTACATACCAAAGGCATACCAAAATATGCTTACCCGTTTATCTCCGGGAGAGTATATAATTTCAAACCCGGCTCTTCGTTCATTAGTGAATATCCGTTTCCCAAGACCTCTTTATAAACAATTCCCCAACGGCTGATATGGAAAATTACAACGCAAAAACAGGAAAGCATTTGATACAGATTCTGATGTTTTCTATGTATAATGATCAAAGAATTATATATAGAGAATACATCCAGAATGCATACGATGCAATAAATAAAGCTGTCAAAGATGGGATTCTTTCTCAGATGAAAGATGGTATAGTTGATGTTCGTATTGATAGCGATGCTCAACGTATTATTATCAAAGATAACGGCATAGGTATAAAATCAAACGAAGTTGCTGAAAAATTGCTTAACATTGCCGATTCGCGTAAAGATGGTATAACCAGTGCTGGACAATATGGGATAGGTCGTCTTGCAGGAGCTGGATATTGTCGGTATCTTAGATTTAAGACATCTGCCTTAGGAGAAAATACAGCTTCTATAATATCTTTTGATGTTGATTTTGCAAATCAAATTATCAACGATGTAGAGGATGAATCGTCAGCGACCGAAGTTATTGACATAATCACAAAGATGGAGACTGTCCCTGAAAAGGAGTCGGAGCAATATTTTGAAGTAACATTAGAGGGTGTCAGTAAAGAATATCGGGAGTTGCTGAATACAGAAGCTGTAACAGAGTATCTTAGAGAGGTTGCTCCAATAGATTATTCTATGAAGTTTAAGAATGTGCTGGTTACTCCAAGTTTGAAGCAGATAGGTAATCCTCTTTATTCAAGTCTATATGATAGTATTGGCCATGTTTCAGTATATGTCAATGGCTCTACCGAATTACGAAAACGCTATAACCTTAAAATAGACGGGACTGGTGATGAGATCGACTCTTTAGACTTCTTTAGAGTTGATACTGATAACGGAGATTTGTTAGCATGGGGATGGTATGCTGTTACGCCATATACGAAACAGATACCGGTATCTGATGCAAACCGAGGAATCAGACTCCGCAAGCATAACATTCAGTTAGGCACATCAGATTTACTTAATAAATATTTCGGTGAAGCTCGTGGAAACAACTATTTCTATGGAGAAGTTTTTGCCGTACACCCGAATCTACGTCCTAATAGTGATCGAAGCGGTTTGGCACCAACCCCAGAGACGGAAGTGTTGTTTGATAAATTACGTCTGATATTTAAGAATTTAGGTAAGCTTTATCAAGTAGCAAACAATGCTAAAAATGCCGTAAAGAAAGTCGCCCTTGCAGTTGATAAACTTACTTCCGGCATTGAGACTGATGAGCAACACATACAAGCTGAAATAAAATCCGCAGAGGCAGAGCTTTCAAAAGTTGAGAACAGTAGCAATGCACAATCGCAAGTTGCGAAACGCGTAATAGAATTGCATAAGACGAAAGCTCAAGAAAAGAAAAATGAGATAAAAGAGAAAAAATCGAGTACACCGAAACCCATGATAAAACCAATGGATACACCATCCATTGCGCCAACACCGGTTTCACCAACTTCAAGTCCTCAACAGACCGACATTTATGAGCCTCTTAGAGAAAAGTTTACAGATAAAGAAATTCTTCTTATCCGTAGAGCATTCACTTATATGACACTCGCATGTCCCGGAGCAAGCAAACCAATGCTTGAACAGCTCAAACTTCATGCCATTAATCAACTTAAGTTGTCATGAGTCAGAGAAAGGTACTACTCATTGAACCGAACTATTCTAACAAGTATCCACCTATCGGACTAATGAAATTAGCTACATATTTCCGGAATCGTGGAGATGAAGTCGTATTCTTTAAGGGCGACTTGAAACATTTTGTTATAGAACGCATTACCATAAAGTGTATTGAGGAATGCAAGAGTTTAGCTCCCGAAATAGATTGGGATGCTTACTTTTCATCGATATATAATTACATTCGGACAAGGAAATTAAGTTTATTAGAAGATATCGATTTTTCATCTTCTCAATTTAATTTACTTTTAGAAGGTAAAATAACTGATGCAAAGAACTACTATTGGAGCGGAGAATGGAAGAAATATCCTGAATGGGATTTTGTAGGAGTTACTACGCTTTTTACCTTTTATTGGTCTATTACTATTGAAACGATTGAGTTTGCAAAGCTTTTAGTTAAGCCGGATGGTAAACTAATGGTTGGTGGTGTGTTAGCATCAATCCAACCATCAGAGATTGAAAAAGCGACTGGTATTCGTCCTCATATAGGTGTTCTAAGTACTCCCGGAGAAATTGACAGTGACGATCTTCAGATTATTGACGAGTTACCATTGGACTATTCAATTTTAGAAGAAATAGATTACGAATATCCAATGTCAAATGCTTATTATGGATATACATCAAGAGGATGCATACGTAAATGTCCTTTCTGTGCCGTTTCTATCTTGGAACCACACTTTATTCCCTACATTCCGCTCAAAGATCGAATTAAAGGTATAGTAGCAAAATATGGTGAGCAGAAAGATCTTTTATTGATGGATAACAATATTCTTGCATCACCTGATTTTGAACAAATCATCAATGAAATCATTGAATGTGGATTTGGCAAAGGAGATAAGTATGTACAACCTAATGTGTTCAATAAAGCTTTTGAAAATCTTGCAGAAGGAATCAATGATCGTGCTTATAGGAGAAAGTGTTTTAGGGAAGTGCAACAATTATACAATAAATTAAAGGGAAAGACCGAGGATGCGTTTACAGTATATCGGGCTATGGATGATTTTCAAATTAGGGATATTGCCACTGTAAGCAAAGATAATCTTCTTAGAATATATCCTATATTAAAACCGATATATGAAAAGCATTTTAAGCCAGTTCCCAGACAACGTTATGTAGATTTTAATCAGGGCGTTGATGCTAGACTATTTAATGAAGACAATGTAAAGCTACTCGCATCTATAGCTATTAGACCCCTTAGAATCGCATTTGATGATTTGAAGTCCAGACCGGCTTATGAGAAAGCCATAAGGCTATCTGTCAAAGCGGGAATAAAGGATTTTTCCAATTATCTACTTTATAACACTACTGTCCACTAAAAATGGACGTGGTTAAAAATTAAATAAATTCGGTTCACTTGAACCATAGAGAACATTGACGTTTTTGAAATTCGATTTGTTGAAGAGATCTCTAAGATGGGTCTTGTCTGTCAACGATATTCCAAGGATCTGAAGAATTTCATAGATACTTCGCTCCAGCTTCATATCATGCTGAACTATTGCCACCAGACAATAAGTAATTATAGCACAATATATCTGGATGCGTACGGCATTCTCTGATGTTCCCCAGAACTTCTTGATACGCAGATGCTGCTTGATCCATTTGAAGAACAGTTCCACGCTCCATCGATTGCGATATAATTCGGCAATTGTCTCAGCGGATGCAGTCAGATTGTTGGTGAGGAAGATGTATCTGGTACCGTCTTCGGGGTCAATGCATACAATCTTGCGGAGTTTTTCAGGATAATCCTTGGCGCTTTTATAGACCGTGAAGCAGCCTATGGAATCAGATATAAAGTTCTCCGGCAGCCGTCGTTTCCAGGTCTCGGGCTTGAACCTGACATTGGTCTTAGCCCTGACGACAAAGAAAGCCTCTATACGGTTAATGGTGTAAAGATTGCCGAAATCGTTGTATCCCCGGTCGAAGATATAGTGCGCTCCCTTCTCGTATGGAATCTCCGGCATGGCTTTCGAATCATGAATCTTCGCAGCGGTAATATGCACAAAAGCAGGTACTTGAGCTTCCACATCATAAAGAGTGTGCATCTTGATGCCACCTTTATGTTTACGGAACTTAGCCCACTCGAATACTGACAGGCAGAGATCGATGGTTGTAGAGTCAAAGGCATAGACATGCCCGTCAAGCTCAAAGATTTTCTGTATCCTACGCTTGCGGGCCTCCCCGATCATGAAGAAGGCAAACTCCTCGAAGATGCGGTAATCGCGCTGCTCGTTAGCTTTGCTAAGATTGCTCCGTGTTACTGATTTGCCTATTCCAAGATGATAGAGCTTACCGGCATGGGCTTCCATAGCAACTATGAGATCTCTTAGGCTCTCTCGATTTGAAAGTTGCCCAAACATCAGTGTAAGTAGTTGATTCCAACAAGTATAACTCTTTACATACTTGTCTCCATTATACTTATCAACCAGATGACGGAACTTATCATTGTCTAGGAACTTGACTAATTGGGCGAAAACGTACTTCTCTTTTAACATAACAGTCTGATTCAGACTGCAAAGTTAATTTCAAATCGTCGCACCTCAAAATCTCTTACAACAAATTGAATTCCAATAATTTCAAAGTACTCTTATGATTTTTTAGTGGACACTAATGACTTTATAACTATAACGATACTCCAGAGGAACTTTATACCCGCTTACGTATCAATGTTGATTTATGTGATGAGTTAGATGTAAGTATCTATTCTTTTCCAATGAAGTATCACCCTATACATAGTGAGGTAACAGATGGTATTGATTACTCTCATAATAGAGACTTCATTGGTAAGCATTGGAATCGAAAGTATATAAGAGCGATTCAAGCAATTCTGAATAGTACCAAAGGAAAAGTCGGAAAAGGTACGTCTTTCTTTGAAGAAGCTTTCGGAAAAGATTTAATAGAGTTTAAAGAATTACTTGAAATGCCTGAAACATTTATCTTATACCGATTCTTTTTCAAATGGCTGGATAGTATCAATTCTTTTGGACCAGAGCATTGGCGTAGCTGTTGGAGAAAGTGTATGGAAACCCTAAATGATCAGACAAGGCAAGAAGTCTTAGACATAATTCATTCTAACAATTTTGAGGATGAAAGAATCAATCAATTTGATGATCCCCTGATTAAAGAGTTGTTTGGATATTATTCTAGTCATAGGAATGACATTGTTGACCCAAAGAGTGAATTATACAAACTCAAACAGCAGTATGATGCACATCCAACTATAGCATTGAAAAGAAAACGTAAATAATGATTTCCGCAGATACGAATATAGAAGAAATGTACAGGCTCAGGTTAATATCTGTCCGAGCTATGAATGTATGTCGTTCAGGAGAAATTAAAACTCTTATCCAACTTCTTAAGGCTGATAGATTTAATCTGCTAAAAATCCGGAATTGTGGACGAAAGACACTTGTAGAATTAGATGAAATAAGGGAGCACTATAGCCATTATTTACAAGAACAGCATATAGATGTTGAAGAGAATTCTGTGATAGTAATTGAGGAGACAGAATTAAAAGATGCCCAAAAGAAGATTGAACTTTTGGCACCTAATTCTGTAGTACATCTCAAAGGATGGATTGCTTGGAAATTTAATGAGTTAAGTGTTCGCGCTAAAAATGCCTTCCCTCAATTAAGCCAGCTTATATCAGTAGTCAGTGCGATATATTCTACTCAAAGGTTCAATGCCATAGATGCTAAAAATATTGGCAAAAAGACATCTGGCGAGATTCAATCCTTTTTAAGCGAAGTTAAAGCACATTTTGAAGATATTACTAAAGAAATTGACCCTACGGTTGATATCCCTAACCACAATGAATTTGATCGGCTTGTTGCTCAAGTAGGAGAGTTATATCCCTTCCTATTGACAAAAGAGTGTGAGATGGTGGCAAAACACATATCATCCCATGACTTTGTTCCGATTCTTTTCATTACGAAGCAATATATTTTCAGATGTGAAGATTCAAGGATGAATATTTATAGGGATTACTATGGATTCAACTCAGAGGGGAGACGCTATACTCTATCCGAGATTGGGGAAAAGAATAGTCTAAGTAGGGAACGAATTCGTCAACTCGTAAGTAAAAAAATAAATTTGCCCAAAAGTCTTGAAGATGAAATCCATCGTTATCTCACCCCTATCTTGGAAAGTGTTATTCCTTTTGATTCTTTATTCTGGAATAAAGTTCAAAGAGACAATATGCTTGAAGAGTCGTATTCCCAAACTGCTCTTCTCGCATGTTCAGTAACTGATACGCATACTATTATACAAATCGAAGATAACGATAAGGAATATCTGGTCAATAAAGAATTAATTAACAATGTCAAAATTAGAAATGTCCTAAACAATATTGTTAGAGTCATTGCATTACGCCGTACTACAGTTGAACGACTTGACATTCTTGACTATGTAAAAGAGGGAAAACGTGTATATCATAAGGATGTAAATCTACTATGTTGTATTTATGCAAATTATCTCAGGAAGAATTATAATGTAGATATCGAGGATAACCGGTATGTTATGCTCCTTCCTAATGCAATGGATATTTCAATTGCAATAGAAGATATCTTAGAGCAGTCCAGCGAACCAATGTCGTTGGAAGGGATTAAACAAGCATTTAATACCCTATATCCATCAAATTCGATAGATGACGTCGCAAAACTTAAACCGCATATCTTTAGAAATCCAAATATTAAGCCGAAAGGAAAGACGGGTATATACATATTAAAATCTTGGAAAAATCATTTCACAGGAACTTTGACAAGTTATCTGGAGCATATATTACATACATTTAATGAGCCAATACCATTAGATGATTTAGTCGATTTTGCCTTAGATGAATTTCCGAGATCCAATAAAAAGAGTATTTACTCGTTGATCGTTGGAGATAAAGACGAGCGATTTATTATCTATGAAGATGATTATATCGGATTAGCTAATAATCCTCTCTCCGAAATAGAATTTAAGGAACGAAGGATTATTAAAAGGCATAATTTTGATACTCGTTTTGAGGAGCTTAAACAATTTGTCTCGGCACTAAAGAGGTTACCTATTCAAACTGGGTCAGAGGAAGAAAAGTCTCTTGCGCGGTGGATATGCAACGTATTGAAATCCAATATAGAATCCACTGAGGAACAATTGCATTCCTTGAAGGACTTTATTGTGGAAAATAATACATTACCTCAAAATGGCACTGAATATAATTTCAAACAAATGTGTGATTCGATAAAGGTCATGGTAGCAAAGACCTTCTCCCTGCCCACTGCCTCCGATAATATTCGAGAGTATAGTTGGCTACGAAAGAATATTGATAAATATACCACTTATGAGGACAACCGAAAGTCTTATTTTGAAGACCTCATAGCATATCTCAAAGACTTCGGTTTCTATCTAAATTCACAATAAAAATGTCACATAATAAAGGATTAAACTATAAATCTTCTTATTTGGAGGAACAGATTGAGTTAAACAAGAGTAGACTTAACAATATCCAATCTATACCATTGACAGAAGGTTATGAGAAAGTAAATACTCCTGAGTATCAAGATGCTCTAACCTTCTTTGAGGAAGAACTTGAAGCCAATGAGGAAGAACTCGATTTTCTTCAAGAAGATAAGTATCTTAGAGATTTCTTTTCTAAAATCGTTGATGACAGAGATAGCGAAGCGTGATAACGTTACCATTGTAAGCGGTTTCCATTCAAAAATGGAGCGGGAGGTACTTGATTTTTTGCTTCGAGGGCGGTGTGGTATTATCTGTGTTTTGGCTCGGTCTATTTATAGGAAGGTTCCAGACAGATTCCGTGAGGCATACGATGCCGGTCGGGTTCTGTTTATATCACCATGCAAAACGTCTGCTACAATGACATCACGCTGTCTTTGCCGGCAACGCAACGAATACGTCGCCTCCATTTGTGATGAACTTGTATTCTCCTCACTTAGTCCGGAGAGTTCGTTGTACCCATTAGTGAATTCTAAAACGCATGTTTTGATGCTGTAGTTTTCATATTCAGAGTGGGACTGGGGCCAATAATATTTTTCATTATAAAAAACTTCAATGTTTCCTTAGGAAAAGTCATTTACATGATATCAATGCGTCACGCTTCCAAATCTAATGTTTCTATACCATATGGAAGAATGACGAAAAAAGATTATTGTTAATTATAGGTAATGCTTCCGTATCTCACGGATTTTTCTTAACTTTGTAGTCTGAAACCCGATAAATCAGTATGATAGCTAAAGAAGAGGTATTGGACTTACTAAAGTCCACTGAATCATATCGCGTGGAACGCACCACGAGCACAGGCAACATGGACAAGTTCTGTGAGGCCATTTGTGCGTTTGCCAATGATATGCCTGCTTCCCGCAAGAACGGCTATCTGATTATCGGAGCAAAAGATGACGGATCAATCGCCGGAATGAAGGTGGATGATGCACTACTCAAGAAAATCGCAGGCATACGCTCTGACGGCAATATTCTTCCTTTGCCGACAATGTCGGTTGAAAGGTTTACTTACCCCGAAGGAGATTTGTTGGTCGCTGAGGTACGTCCATCTGATTTGCCTCCTGTCCGCTATCGAGGACGTGTATTTATCCGTATAGGACCGAGACGCGATATTGCAACTGAAGCAGAGGAAAGAATCCTCGCCGAACGTCGTTGCTCATTCATGGCAACCTTTGATGCAACTCCGTGCCTAAGCGCAAAACTGGAAGATTTGGATGTCAATTACATAAAGAGCAACTATCTCCCGATGGCATTTGATGAGGAGGCTCTTGCGAATGACAAGCGCGACATAAAGGAACAGCTTGCCTCAATACACTTATACGATCGGGACAACGATTGCCCTACCTACGCTGGAATAATTCTTTTCGGAAAGAATCCCAAGTATTTTCTTTTGGGTGATTATGTGCAGTTCGTTAGATTCGCCGAAAAAGACAAAGGAGGCGATATCCTCAACGAACGTCAGTTTGCGGGACCTCTATATAGGATGTTGCCTACACTGGAATCTTTTGTTCGTGACGGCATCATCACTCAACGCCCTGTGCCGGAAACCCTGTTCCGCGAAAGGACTGTCTGGAACTATCCTGAAGGAGCAATTCGCGAGTTGCTGATGAATGCCTGTATGCACAGGGATTATCAATCGAATATGCCAATAAGGTTATATCAGTTTGATGATTATATCGAAGTGATGAATGCCGGAGGGCTGTACGGTGAAGCTCGTCCGGAGAATTTCCCCTCGGTCAACGATTACCGCAACCCTCTTGTGGCAGAAGCCATGAGAGTTATGAAGTACGTAAATAAATTCAACCGCGGCGTTACCCGTGTGCAAGAGATGCTGAAGGAGAACGGCAATCCTCCTGCCGAATTTGACGTAAATACCATTACCGCATTTCGTGTCAATGTCTACGCCACAAAAGAATCCGACTTGTCGGATTCGCACAAGTCAGCGTACAAGTCGGACACAAGTCAATCAATAGAAGAAAAAATCGTAGAATTCTGCAAGGAGCCTCGCACTTTGGCTGAGATAATGGCTTATTTGGGTTACAAAGACAAAACCAAGTTTAAAAGGAAATACATTAATCCGTTATTGAATAATAGATTAACCATGAGCATCCCAGAGAAGCCCAACAGTCGAAGCCAGAAATACTTCGCACAATCGGAATAACGCCTGACTTAGTGCCTGACTTAGTGCCTATGCATCAAGTCAGGCACTAAGTTAAAAAAAACCATCTGATTTATCGTCAATAGACTCGTCAGATTCATTGGGAGTAACGGCACGTTTGTTTATGTATTTAGTGCCTACGCCAGCACGACTGTTGATTGTAACGATGACAATATCAAGTATCCGAGCACGATCCTGTTTGGCTTTCTCACTTTCTGTTAAGAGCATACCCACATTAAGAACCGCCCTGAAATTAAACAGACCTAACTGGGTGGTTTTGCTCGCGATATTTATGACGGGAGCAAATTGCAACTTAAATTCCTTCAGTTGCTTACCTTTGCTTAAAACATAGCCATTATACTTTAACTCATCGCTATGTTCCTCTAAAAGACGTTCGATTGTACGTTCTTCAACCTCATAAAAGTCGGCTACCATTTTCTTCGTGAAACGGTATTTACCCTCGAAAAGTATCCCGGTAAAACCAAGATTCTCTTGAAGGGCATCAACAGCATAACGGTTATTCAACACGTTCTTCCTCTCTATATTCGATACTATCAGCTCATTCATAATGCAAAGATAATAAAAAGTACCTACGCATAAAAACATTAATATTCACGAGAATCGGCATCTTATGCGTACGCAAACAAATCATCGGCTGTGATTTGCGAATGGATGCTGTTCATTGAATAGGAGTTCTTCACAAGTCCGGAACTTGTTATCATGGTCAAGGCGATTCCTTTGCGCGTCTTTGTCAGGTGGCGGAACAGGGCGGCTTTGTTGCGGAGATTGTCCATATATTTCTTGTCAATGGTATATGGTCCGTCGGAATATTTTATCTCGCAAAGATTTATTACCTTGTCACTTCGGTCAATTAACAGATCAATCTGTGCTCCGGGATGCTCATCATTAGCAACGGTACGCCATGAGTATTCGTTTGTGATAACACCGCTTATGCCAAGAGCCTTCTTTATCTGCTCTGAATGCAAAAGACAGACACGTTCGAAAGCGAGTCCACACCAGTTGTGATATATAGGCGCAGTCTGTATCTTAGACCAGTAATTGGCATCCGTATTCTTGCGACCTTCCATAAACTTGAAGTAGAACAGCGTGAAGTTATCAATAAGCTGATAGAGAGAGTTCTTTGTTTTCGAGCCTATTGCCTGATACTTACGGATAAATCCACAATTCTCCAAATCCTCCAGATACTTGGTTAACTGTCCGTTTGTAATCAGGTTTGAGTTTTCTATTATCTCTTCGCGGGTCATTCCTACCTTCTTTTTTGCTAATGCAGTTATGATATCTAAATATGGCTCGGGCTGCTTGAATAACGATGAATATAGTTCCTT
>JAIDTL010000005.1 GCA_029060725.1 Muribaculaceae bacterium
CGGTTGTGCCTTTTTCGTAGGCTTCCCAATCGAAATCTTCGATCGGGGTTTGAACATTAAGTTCGCTCATTAAAAAAAGTTAGTTAATATGGTTAATAAATCTCTGTCTGAGGGCAGATGTCCGGAAGAGTTCCTGTAGTATCTTTTCAGACTTGCAGGCCCGGTCGGGACATACCTATCCCAAAGATGGCGCAAAATTAATACAAAAATTCGAAACTGCCAAATATTCAATGATTTTTTCGGAATAAGGGGTTATTTTCAAAAAAAAGTCTTATCTTTGCATTTTATAAATCAGCAAGCAAAATATATGAAAAAATCTTTAATTAATACGCTAAAGGAATATTTCTCCACACAGCCAATTGAACGGGCATGGCTTTTTGGGTCTGTGTCAAGAGGAGATGATACTCCTCAAAGTGATGTAGATATTCTTGTAAAATTCGACTATAATCAAAAAGTCGGATTATTTAAACATGCATCGATGATTTCAGATTTAGAAGATCTGTTGAAAAGATCTGTTGATCTTGTCTCTGAAGGTTCATTGTTTCCATGGGTAAAAGAGAGTGTGGATAAAGATAAAATTTTGATATATGAGAGAGAAACCCCGAGATAGAGGAAGACTACAGCATATTGCAGCCTCTATAGAAAATATAAAAAAGTTTCTTGATGGAAAAACTGCAGAGGATTTTTTGTTAGATGCATTACTGTATTTTGCAGTTGTCAAAAATATGGAGATTATAGGAGAAGCTTCATATATGCTAACTCATGAATTTAAAGACAAGCATCCTCAAACTTCATGGAAAGAAATAATTAATATGCGACATATTCTTGTGCATGGCTATTATCAAGTGGATTCACGGGAAGTATGGTCGTCCATAGTGAATGATTTGCCAATTCTGGAAAAGCAAATTCAAGAATATCTTCAGGAACCGGAAGAAATATAGGATAAGATGAATTGAGTCTTTATTATGGAAACCGTGATTTTATAGTAAATTTGCGGATTAAATCGGAAGATATGAGATTCATTCGCTTTTTTGTCATATTCTTAGCTGTTGCGCTCTTTGCTTGCAGCAGAGAACGCAATGAGAAATTTGGTGAGATTGATGCGCTTTGCGACAGCAATCCCCGGCTTGCGATGTCGATGCTCGACAGCATCGACTATGCGATCTTGTCGTCAGCCGACAGGCACCGCTATGACCTTCTTGACATCAAAAGCAGAGACAAGGCATACGTGCGCCATACATCAGACAGCCTCATCCTTGATGTAATTGATTATTACCGTTCTCATCAAAAGTCGGGTCTCTACCCTGAGGCCCTCTACTACGGAGGGCGCGTCTATTCCGACATAGGCGATCTTCCTACCGCCCTCACTTACTTCCAAAAAGCAATTGACGTAATTCCCGATGACAGGGATAATCTTAAGTTTAAAAGGAATGTCTTGAATCAGACAGGTAGGTTGCTTCACTCTCTACGCCTTGACTCGGCAGCTATTGAGTATTTGGAGATGTCTCTTATTATTGATGATTTACTGAAAGATAATGATTACCGAATTGTCTTCACACATAAGTTGCTGTGTAATTCATATCGTAACATTGGAGATATTAAGCAGGCTCGCTCCCATATAGATTCAGCTGTGACGTACTTTTATAATCTTTCCTCTGCTCATAGAGCAAATATTCTAATAGATTTAGCCGATATTCTTGTCAGAGAAGGCAAATCCGATTCTGCTCTTTTAATAATCAGACCTTTACCTCACATTGTTGATTCTCTTACTTTTTCTGAATGTTTAGCTTTAGCAAGTGAATTATACCGGGATGCCGGTGTACTTGATACAGCCTATTTGTATGCCCGTAAACTTACACAACTAAAGGATCCAAAAAATAAACGAATCGGTTATAAGGTGATTTTCTCTGATAAACTGAGGGATTATGTACCTAAAGACACTTTAATAGCTCTTGTCTCAGAATACAAAAATACAATAGAGGAATACATTGACCGGCATAAAGGAGAGAACGCCATTATTCAGAATACGCGATATAACTATAAGGTTCATGACAGAGAGCGCATAAAAGCAGAGAAGAAACTATATGTTTACGCAATAATCGCGTCTATTGCAATTATAATTTCTCTTATTCTTTTAACTATATTACTTTATCGAAAGTTTAGAAAAGCCGAGACAGAAGCTGACATTGTCACAGCCATAAACATAATGAAGGGGTCCGCAGAAATTGCTAATGAACAACCCAAAAATTGTGAAGATGAAATTTCAGTAGAAGATTATCAATCTAAGACTCATTCAGAAGACGACATCATTAAAAATGATCATGAAAAGCTCGCAGACATTAAGAAACGTATTATGGATGGAATCAGAACATCTGACAATAAGGATATAGACTCATTGGTAAACCCAGTCATCCTCGCTTCTCAAATTTATCGCAATCTTAAAGAAAAAACCGAATCAAGAAATTCCATAACTAACTCTGAAGAGTTGATCGTTTATAAAAATCTTGAAGACCTTATAGAATCAGTCTCTTCTGGATTCTCCTATCGTCTACGAATATTGACTGAAGACAGAATCACCGCTTGCGAACAAAGAATGGCAATGCTGATGAAGTGTGGATTCTCTCCATTGCAGATATCCATTTTGTTCGGAAGAGAGAAAAACACAATCTCTACCCACCGCCGAAATCTCGCTTTCAAGATAACGGGACTAAAAAAAGCAGATAAAACCCTTGACTTGATAATTATTTCTCTTTAAAGTAGATAGATAAGGTTCAAACTGAATATCGAACTGAATTAAACTCAAAATAGAACCAAATTGACCCAAATATCGAACTTTTATCGAACTGATTTATTAGGATTAGTACGCCGCTTCTTCCTAATTTTGCGGCATGAAAAAAATTATTTACATATCTGACAATTGCCTTCAGCCTTATAATGGGGTTCGGCATGAATATGAAGGCAGAACCATCTTCTTCACAAGCAATCGTATCTCTAACAGAAGAAGGTACAGACATAAGAGAAGAAAATCCTTTGGTTACAGAAATCCTACAGCTCCTATTAACAGTAGATATTTGTAGATGCCCATGAAATGTCAGATTAGTCTTCTATGTGTAGGTGTTTGTGTTTTATCCGCTTGCTCTTCCCACTCAAGTAAGGAAGTAAATAATCATCAGCCAAAAGAATTGAATGTAAAGTTGGAGACTTCGCAACCTTCTTACAAAGATATTTTCGAAAGAATAGAAGCAATAAAGCTTGAATCAAATCCGCAGTCTCTGATTGGTTTTCTTGACAAAGCCATATGCGTCAACGACAGTATGATTATACTTGATGCCGGGAGATCTACAATATTTTTGTTCTCGCCTGAAGGAAAGTTTCTAAATAATATAGGTAAAAGTGGAGATGGACCGGAGGATTATATTATGTGCTACGACATATCATACAATTCTTCAACACACACTGTATCAGTTCTTGAGCCATTTGGAACCTTAAATGACTATTCCTTAAACGGCAGCTTCATTGAGAAACATAAACTTCCATCAAAACCAAATTATATGGCATGCGAATGGATGGATGGAGGAAAGCTCGCATTATGGTCTGCAGTAAATGAAGATGAAAGCGGAGTGTCAGTTGTGGATGTAAAGTCATGCAAGACTGTCTTTGAAGATTGGAAACGCGACCGGATGCTTGATATGAGACGACTGCGGCCTTTCTATCGTTATGGCGAGGAAGTAAAGTTCTGTCCTCCTCTGACGAATGATGTGTATTCACTTTCCGATACATGTCTCAGTCTTAACTACACATGGAAATTTTCTCCAAACAACATATCAGAAGAATATCTCAACGAAATAGCTACGATTGAAAATCTTCAAGAGAAGAATCAAAGACTTATAGACGATTCCAAAAACGGCGAATTAAAAGACGTACCATCCTTTAATGGAGAGACTCGTCTCTTATACTATGTAGCTTTACAAACAGGAATTGGAGAAGAATCCAGGTATCTTTCGGTCTTTTATGATAAGAAAAATGACAAAAGCATTGTATTCAACCAATTCAAAGAGGGAATGTCTCTACATCCACTTTTCATGAACGAAAAATTTATGCTATGTCAGATTCCTTATGACGAGGTAGATTTGTATAACGATCTGCTTGGACTAAATATCACTTGCGATGAAGATGAAAATCCCATCCTTGCCAAGTTCTATTTCAAGAAATGAAATTCAGATTCTTCATGTACTTGATTATCATCATGGTGACCGTATGTTCCGGTCATCATGATGAAATAGCATCTACAAAAACAGATTCAGAAGAAACTATTTTTGACTTACCAGACTCTATCATCACTTCAGAAAAAGTGGATGGAACGTAGGCTTTCAGCCTCCGCGACCTGACAAAAGACTAACTTTCTTCATTAGACATGAACAGAATATTCCTCATACCCATCATGACCACGTCAATACTGACAACAGGTTGCGCAAATACAGTCTCAGAAGACTCCAAAGATTATGATGCCTCCAATGTGATCTCTGAGAGCATCGACAAGGTTACGGAAGTGACGGCAATCCGTCTTGAGCCGACCATATTCAGCCACGAGATAGTCAGCAACGGCAAGGCGTCGGCACGGGAGAAGGTGGACGTAAATTTCCAGACCCAAGGAATCATTACCGCCATCTATGTAAAGAACGGCCAGCGGGTTGCTAAAGGTCAACGAATAGCCACCCTTGATACATACAAGATAGAAAACCAGCTTCGGAAAGATCGTAACGCGGTGGCATCCGCCCGTCTCGAAATGCAGGACGTACTGATAGGTCAAGGCTACGATCCTGATCATCCGGAACAGGTGCCCGATGAAGTGATGCGTCTTGCACGCCTCCGCAGCGGTCTGGAACAGGCCGAACTGACGCTCGCATCATCTCAGCGCACTCTTGAAGAGGCGACCCTCACTGCCCCGGTAGGAGGTGTTGTGGCAAACCTCAAGCTCAATGCCCACAACCTTTCCGGTTCCGAACCTATTTGCCGCATCATCAACGACCGAGGGATGGACGTGGAGTTCAACGTCATCGAAAGCGAGCTGGCTCTTCTCTCCATCGGCGACGCTGTCAGCGTCTCACCTTTCTCCGATCCCGGAAAAAGCACCACGGGCCGCATCACGCAGATTAACCCGATGGTGGATGAGAACGGTATGGTGAAGGTATGGGCATCGGTAGAGGGGGGCAAGGACCTGCTCGACGGAATGAACGTGCGTGTGCGTGTGAAGCGCAAAGTGGATGAAGCGTTAGTGGTGCCCAAGAGAGCCGTCGTACTCCGCTCAGGACGTCAGGTGGTATTCACACTTAAAGAGGGCAAAGCCATCTGGAACTACGTTGCCACAGGCCTCGAGAACCTCGACGAATACACAATAACAGAAGGTTTATCTCCGGGTGATTCCATAATAGTGACCGGCAACATCAACCTCGCCCATGAAGCACCGGTTGTTTTAAGGGTTAAGAGTCAAGGGGGAAGAGTGAAGCTATGATCAAATATCTTCTTCAACATCGGATAGCGACCGTCATGGCTTTCCTGGCCCTGACTATCATCGGCTGCGTGACATACGGGACACTGCCGGTGTCGCTTCTGCCCGATATCGCCATCCCGCACATCACTGTGCAGGTGGCGGCTGAAAACGTCTCGGCACGTGAACTTGAGAATACCGCAACGGCACCCCTGCGCCGGCAGCTGATGCAGACCGAGGGACTCAGCGAGATCACCAGCCGGACACGCGACGGATGCGCCGTAATCTCCATGACGATGAACTACGGCGTGGACACTGACCTCGCTTTCATCGAAGTCAACGAGAAAATAGACGCGGCCATGAACTCGCTCCCCAAGACTATGCGCCGACCCAAGGCAATGAAGGCCAGCGCTACCGACATCCCGGTTCTTTTTCTTCAGCTAACGCCCTCTCATAATTCACAATTAAATACTGATTCGCAATTTATCGAATTGGCAGATGTGGCAGAGAACATCATCCGGAGGCGGCTCGAGCAGATGCCGGAGATCGCCATGGCCGACATCACGGGTGTGCCGCAGCAGATCATCCGCATAACACCTATAACCGAAAAGACGTCCCAGGCCGGAATCACGACGGAAGACATAGAGAACGCCGTCAGTTCCAACAACGTGGAGCCCGGTTCCATGACCGTAAAGGACGGACACTACGAATACAGCATCCACGTAAGTAACCTCCTACGTACCCTTGACGATATACGAGATATCCGCATCCGCAAGGGAGACCGTCTTCTGTGTCTCGGCGACTTCGCGGAGGTGGAGGCATCGACCCGCCAGCCACAGGGTTATTCCCTCTTCAACGGCAAGAGAGCCGTGACGATCGCCATTATAAAGCATTCAGACGAGAGCATGGACGCGATGAAAAAGGCCCTTGAGGCGACAGTAGCCGAATTCTCGGAGAAATACCCCTACATCGAGTTCATCCTCACACGCGATCAGACCGCCCTGCTCGACTTCACCATCTCAAACCTGGAGCAAAACCTCATCCTTGGACTGATACTGGTATTAATCGTCTGCATCCTCTTTATGGGCAACGCACTGACATCAGTGGTGATAGGCATAAGCATAGCGGTGAGCGTGGTCATCACGTTCCTCCTATTCTACCTCTTCCATGTCTCAATCAACATCATATCGATGTCCGGACTGATCCTTGCGGTGGGAATGATGATCGACAACTCGGTGATAGTGACTGAAAACATCCAGCAGTACCGCCAGCGCGGCCTTCCGCTGATGGAAAGCTGCGTGAAAGGAACCGCCGAGATGATCACCCCTATGCTGTCGTCTTCACTGACGACGGTGGCCGTATTCGTGCCTCTCGTCTTCATGAGCGGCATAGCGGGATCCATCTTCTCCGACCAGGCATTCGCCATTACGGCCGGACTTGCCGCCAGCTACGTGGTCGGGATCGCACTCCTACCGGTGATTTTCTTTCTAATCCATAATTCACAATGCATAATTCATAATTCCAACTCTGAGAAAAACAACTCGCGTGGACAGGCAATGTTTCGGATTTATGATATGGCGATGAATTTCTGCCTCCGGCATCAGGTCCTTCTCATCACACTGACACTGCTTACCATTCCGCTCTGCGTCGTTCTCTTCATCCGTATGCCTAAGGAACGCATGCCGGAAATCGACTCCGACGAGACAATCGTGCGCATCGACTGGAACGAAAACATCACCCTTGATGAAAACCGTAACCGAGTCGAAAAATTAAATATTCAAGACAAAATATTAAAGATTGAAGAAGTGAGCGCTTTCGTAGGAGCGCAGGACTATATGACCGGCGACGGTAAAGACCTTGCCACCTCTGAGGCAGAGTTATATTTCAAGGTCTCCGATCCCTCCATGACAGAACCGTTACAGAAGGTGATAGCGGCCTTGATTCGGGAGGAATACCCTAAGGCTACATTATCTTTCTCGAAGGCCGACAACATATTCGAGAGGATATTCTCCTCTGACGAACCCAACATCGAGGCACGCCTGCGCTACAATCAGGGCGTATCTGACATTCAGGAACTCATTCAGCTGCATGGTCGGATAGCGAAAGCAACAGGGGAAGACCTCGACCCGATCCCTACCTCACAGCAGATAGAACTGATGATCGACCGGGAACGGCTCGCCCTCTATAATGTGGACTACTCAGAGACTGAGCGAGTGCTCAAGACGGCCTTCAAGGGAACTGAGGCCTCGACGCTCAGAAGCTACAGCCGATACACTCCGATCGAGATTTCTGACGGTGAGCATACAGTAGGGGAGGCGGTCGCGACACTCTTCGTCAGCTCGCGTCCCGACCATCAGGGACTGCGCACCGAGATTCCGCTTCGCGAACTCGTCAGGACAGGTCGCAACTCAGGACTGAAGACCATCACAGCAGGGGCGGCCGGAGAATACATTCCGATCGCCCTTGACGGCACCGGAAGGGAGAAGGAGACTATGACGGAGGTAAGAAGTGCCACGGAGGAGTCAGGAAGCTTCGACGTGGACTTCGCCGGTTCATTCTTCTCGAACTCACAGATAATGAAGGAAATGACAGTCATCCTGCTCGTTTCGGTGATGCTGATGTATTTCATCCTCTGCGCGCAGTTCGAGAGTTTCGTGCAGCCACTGATAGTGCTTGTGGAAATCCCGATCGACACCGCCTTCGCACTGCTGACGCTCATGGCCTGCGGACAGACGCTCAACCTGATGTCAGCCATTGGCATCATCGTGACCTGCGGCATCATTGTAAACGACTCAATCCTGAAACTCGACGCCATAAACGAACTCCGAAAGGAGGGCATGCCGCTCATGGAGGCTATCCACACCGCCGGTCACCGCCGGCTGACCGCCATCATCATGACCTCGTTGACTACCATCTTCGCGATGGTGCCGACACTCTTCACATCTGATATGGGTTCGGAACTCCAACGTCCGCTCGCAATCGCAATGATCGGCTCCATGACGGTCGGAACTTTAGTGAGCATCTTCATAATACCATTATTCTACAGAGCAATCTATCGGAGAAATGAAAACAATTAGGATATTATCGCTTTTATTCATGATGCTTCTTTGCACACAGTTCGCCTCAGCTGTGAAGCTTACCTTACAGAAGACAATCGAGATGGCCAACGACTCTTCTCTGACCGCCTTCCGCTACCGCAACATGTGTCAGGCAAGTTATTGGCAATACGTCAGTTTCAGGGCCGGACGACTTCCTAGCCTCTCGCTCCACCTGACTCCGGCCAGCTACAACCGATACATGACACAGCGGTACGATTCGGAAAACAACATCGATGTCTTCCGTCAGCAACAGATGTTCAGCGCGGCAGGTTCACTAGAGGTAGCGCAGAACTTCGATCTCCTCGGCGGCTCCTTCTATCTTGAGACCGGACTGGAATACATGCGCAATTTCGGAGCAAACAGTTTTACACAGTTTTCATCCGTCCCTGTCCGTCTCGGATACCGCCAGAGCCTTATCGGATTCAACGCCTTCAAATGGGAGCGTAAGATAGAGCCGCTGAAATTCGAGAAGGCTAAGAAGGAATTGGCCTACAATATGGAGGCCGTAAGCGAACAGGCCGTAGGATACTTCTTCGCACTTGCCCTCGCGCAGGCCGAACACAGGCTTGCGGAAGAGAATGTGGCATCTTCCGACACCCTTTACGCCATTGCGGAGCGCCGCTTTAGGATCGCCTCAATCTCCAAGGCTGAACTTCTGACCCTCGAACTCGACAGAGTCAACGCCAGAAACACTCTTGAGAACGCCCGCATAGCGTTGAAACGAGCCATGTTCTCACTTGCCACATACCTCGGAATGGACAAGAACAGCGAGATAGAGCTTGAACTTCCGGCACGTCCGGACATCACCGTAATTCCATCAGAGACGGCCCTCTCTATGGCCAAGGCCAACAACCCCACACTACTCGGTCACCGACAGACCATACTTGAGTGGGAACGTGAACTGAGCCGTGCGAAGACTGAGTCCCGATTCAACGCGTCGGTAAATGCCTCTGTGGGTTTCAATCAGGTGGCTGACCGCCTTTCGGGCGCATACCGTGACCCGTTGCGGCAGGATATCGTGGCAGTGCAGCTGACGGTACCCCTCGTGGACTGGGGTGTGAGGAAGGGAAAGGTGAATATGGCCCGAAACAATCTCAACGTATCCGAGATAGCCGCCCGGCAGGAGGAACTGACGGTGGAGGAAGACATACTGATGACGCTAAGCGACTACAACGCCCGCCAGAAATTGATAGCCTCAGCCGCCGAGGCACTCGACCTCGCTGAGATGGCTTACGGTCAGACCATGCAGCGCTTCATCATCGGAAAGGCAGATCTCAACACCATCACCCTCTCGCTCCAGCGCCGTCAGGAAGCCTCTAAGAACTATATCTCCGCCCTCCAGAACTTCTGGCTCAGCCACTACAAGATCCGCCGTCTTACCCTCTACGACTTCGACCGCGGGCTACCCATCGTAGACGCGCTGGAGCTTTAAGTTGTAGGTTGTAAGTTATAGGATTTATAGGACTTAAATAATTGATCATTAATAATTAATCATTTATCATTGGATTGAAGTCTTTCAACATAATAGTCATATTCATCGCGATCGCCCTCGTCGGGTGCGCCCTGCTTCCGCTGCTTCCCGTGAAGCTGATGCCGTCGCAGACGCTTCCCTCAATCAACGTCGGCTACTTGATGCAAGGAGCATCCCCCGCCACGGTGGAGGCGGAGGTGACATCACGTCTTGAGTCGGCATTAGCAACGATGAGCGGAGTGAAGGGACTCTCCTCTAAATCCTATTCCGGAGGGGGACGGATCTCCGTGGAACTCGACCGCCATGCCGACATCGAGAAAAAACGATTCGAAGTGTCTGCCATCGTCCGCCAGATATGGAGCGAGCTTCCCGAAGGGGTAAGCTATCCCTCGATCTCCGTCCGCACCGCATCCAAGGAAGGGAGCGGTCCCTTCATGGCTTTCACCCTCAATGCCCACGCCAACCCCGCTGACATACTGGCTTACGGCGAGGAAAACCTCCGTCCGCTACTCGCCGGCATAGACGGAATTGCCGACGTGAGCCTCAACGGCGCACGACCGATGGAATGGAAGCTGACCTACGACATCGACCGCCTCTCGGCACTCGGACTCACACCTTCTGACCTACGCACCGCCATATCTACCCACCTCGGAAACAGGCATCTCGGAATGTCGGAGATAGAAGGGGACGGATATTTAGGAGTGGTGCTCAGATCAGACGAAGAAGACGGGATCTTCAATCCGTCAGACATAGCCGTTCCTCTGAAGACCGGAGGATACGTCAGTCTGGACAAACTCGTCGAGGCTGTCCACACGGAGGCAAGGGCGAAGAGCCATTTCCGCATCAACGGACTCAACTCCATCTACGTCTACATCACCGCAGAGGAAACCGCAAACCAGCTCGAGCTCGCAAACAGTATCGAGGATGAAATAGCCGGATTCAAGACCACAGTTCCCCGGGGCTATATGATCTCCAAGGCCTTCGACTCCACTGAAAACATCCGCGAGGAACTCGACAAGATATATTTCCGGACAGGACTGACAGTCGTCATTCTGTTGCTTTTCGTAGCACTCGTATCCCTCAGCCTCCGATATATGCTGCTCATCACGATAAGCCTCGCTATAAATCTTGCGGTGGCATTTACCTTCTACTGGTTAGCAGGTATAGAGATACAGCTCTACTCGCTTGCCGGAATCACTATCTCGCTCAACCTCATCATCGACAACCTCATAGTGATGACCGATCACTTCACGCGCCACCGAGACCGGAGGGCCTTCACGTCTATCTTGGCGGCAACGCTGACCACCATTGGCGCACTCTCCGTAGTATTCTTCCTCGACGAGCGCACGCGCCTAAGCCTCGTTGACTTCGTCAACGTCATCATTATCAACCTCTCAGTGTCGCTGGCGGTGGCACTCTTTCTGGTTCCGGCCCTTGCGGAGCGGCTCGGAGTTGTACTAAAGCAGAAATCCAGCCACATGAAGAAATTGCGTCGGCACATATCCGTCGCCCTTTCGCGCGGCTATGCATGGACGCTGCGCATGACTCTGCGCATCCGGGTGCTCTTCATCATCCTTGTGGCCGGCGCATTCGGATGGAGCGTCTACATATTCGCTACGAAGGTATACAACGGCGAATACTGGGATCGCGACCGAGGCGAACCCGTACTGCAGATCTACGCCACACTTCCTAACGGAGCTACCATAGAGCAGATGGACGCTCTCATCCGAAAGATGGAGGCATTCCTCGCCGGGTGGTCGGAGATACGCCAGTTTCAGACCAATGTGCAGAGCGCGCGCCGTGCAAGCATCTCCGTATACTTCACCAAGGAGAACCGCTCGAACGGTTTTCCATACCGCCTCAAAAGCGAGGTGGTCGGCAAGGCCCTGACCTTAGGCGGCGGGAGCTGGTCAGTCTTCGGACTCGACGACATGGGCTTCAGCAACGACGTCCGCGAGGGTGCGGGAAGCTACCGCGTGAAACTGACCGGCTACAACTACGATGAACTCTCGGAGTGGGCCTACCGGCTGCGCGACACGCTTCTGACACACCGTCGGATAAAGGAAGTGACGGTGGCTTCCGAATTCTCCAACTGGAAGGACGACTACACGGAGTTCGAGATACGGATAGACCGCGAGCGACTTGCAGCCCTCGGAGTCTCCGCAACTCAGCTCTTTGCGGCAGTGGAGCCTACGTTCGGAGTGGAGATGCATGCCGGGACACTTGCGACCGACAGAGGCAGCGAACGGATATGCCTCTATTCTGCACAGGGATCTCGCTACGACATCTTCACGCTCATGCACCAGCCCTTTGAGGCCGGAGGACATACTTTTACCTTAAGCGACGTAGGCACGTTCGAGAAGCACCAGGCACCGAAGGAGATCGTGAAGCGCAACCAGGAATATGAAATGTGCCTTCAGTATGAATATATCGGCTCCCCGAAACAGGGTGAGAGGGTACTGACACGTGACCTCGAGACCATCAATGCGCTGATGCCTGCCGGATACAAAGCAACAGACGAGAAGCAGCAGTGGAGAGAGAAAGATGATAAGGAGAAATACTGGCTTTTAGGACTTGTGGTCGCCATCATCTTCTTCATCTCCGCCATACTCTTCAATTCGCTACGCCAGCCCTTCGCCATCATCTTCATGATACCGATATCGCTGATCGGTGTGTTCTTTACCTTCTACGCATTCCGTTTGAAGTTCGACCAGGGAGGTTTCGCCTCGATGATCCTGCTTGCCGGCATCACGGTCAACGCCGCCATTTACCTGATAAGCGAATACAACTCCCTGTGCCGTCGCTTTCCCAAGGCGGCGCGTCTGAGGCTCTACCTGCGGGCCACCCGCATCAAGATAGTTCCTATACTGCTTACGGTGATCTCAACTGTCCTCGGCTTCATCCCCTTCCTGATCGGTACCTCTAAGGAATCATTCTGGTATCCTCTGGCGGCAGGCACCATAGGAGGTCTCTTCGTTTCCATTCTCGCAGTCCTCCTCTTCCTTCCCATTCTGCTTTTGCCTCGGGGAAAAAGAATGCCTCTATTGATATTCAGACTTTTCAAAAAACTATGATTATTCGGTATTACTTATATATATTCGCAGCCTGTTAGAAAACCCAGTTACGCTTGACTGAGTTTTCCAGTGACATAAGACAAGCTTAGTAAATGAAAAAATACGGAATACTTAAATCTGTGATTTGTGGAATGCTGCCGGATTTTTAACTCTACATATTCTCTGAATAGTTACAAAAGTTTGCGTATTATTATAAAAATGATTAAATTTGCGACTTTAAACGACAATAACAATATGAAGGTACTGAAATTCGGAGGTTCTTCTGTAGGTTCTTATGAGAGCCTTACGAATCTAAAAAAAATAGTGGAGGGGCAGGATTCCCCTTCTATCGTTGTGGTGAGTGCACTCGGTGGAGTCACTGATTTGCTTTTGAATACGGCTAATCTTGCCACTTCCGGCGATCCCGCATATAAAGAAGGACTTGACAAGCTTTATAGGCGTCATCATGACCTTATCAGAAGCATCATCACAGACGGGCTGGAAGAATTGATAGAAGAAATAGATGTCCTTCTTGCAGAAATAGCTTCAATCTATCATGGTCTTTCGCTGATAAAAGACATAAGCGAGAAGACTCGGGCGCTGATCGTCAGCTATGGTGAGCGTCTGAGTTCAAGGATCGTCTCAAGGCTTATTGCCGGCTCAGAACTTCATGATTCGCGTGATTTTATCAAGACTGAGAATAAACATAATAGGGTGCTCCTTGCTTCTGAACTCACTCAAAAATTAGTGAAAGAAGAATTTGGCAAGCATGTCAAAGGAATTCATATCGTGCCAGGGTTTATTTCTACCGACGCCCATACTGGAGATGTGTCCAATTTAGGGCGAGGAGGCAGCGACTATACTGCCTCTATAATAGCAGCCACGCTTGATGCTGATGTGCTTGAAATATGGACTGACGTAGATGGATTCATGACAGCCGATCCCCGCGTAATCCCGACGGCTTACACCATCAATTCTCTCACTTATCTTGAGGCGATGGAGCTTTCCAACTTTGGTGCCAAGGTGATCTATCCTCCTACTATATATCCTGTTTGCGTAAAAAATATCCCAATTTTAGTAAAGAATACCTTTAATCCCGATGGTCCTGGGTCCGTAATACGCGCTCATATTGAAGACGACAGCAAGCCGATCAAGGGTATTTCGAGCATCAGCGGCACTTCGCTGATTACGGTGACAGGATTGTCGATGGTCGGCGTTATTGGTGTCAACCGTAGGATATTCTCTGCTCTTGCTGACAATGGGATATCTGTCTTTCTCGTCTCTCAGGCATCTTCTGAAAATTCTACTTCTGTCGGTGTCCGTGATGTGGATGCCGAAGAAGCAGTGCGTGTGCTTAATCATGAATTTGAGAAGGAAATAGCTACAGGAGCGATGAATCCAATGTTCTTGGAGAAAGGTCTGGCTACTATCGCTATTGTAGGCGAGAATATGAAGCATACTCCGGGCATTGCCGGTAAGCTTTTCGGTACTCTTGGCAGAAGTGGCATCAGCGTGATAGCATGTGCTCAGGGTGCAAGTGAGACTAACATTTCGTTTGTTGTCGACGGACGTTTTCTACGCAAGTCGCTCAATGTGATCCACGACTCATTCTTCCTTAGCGAATATAAGGAACTGAATCTGTTTATCTGTGGCATTGGAACTGTAGGGGGAATGCTAATTGAGCAGATTGCCTCGCAGAAGGCTGAATTGATGAAGACGCATAGGTTAAAGCTCAATGTAGTAGGGATAGCATCAAGCAGAAAGGCTATTTTCTCAAGGGATGGAATAGATTTGCTCAATTATCGTGAGATTCTTGAGAAAGATGGAATTAAGAGCAATCCTGATAAATTGCGTGAAGAAGTGATCGGCATGAATATCTTCAACAGTGTTTTTGTCGACTGCACTGCGTCGAAGGAGATTGCGCAACTTTATCAGACTTTCCTGGAGCATAACATAAGTGTTGTCGCCGCGAATAAGGTGGCAGCTTCAAGTTCGTTTGATATATATAGGACTCTCAAAGATACAGCTTTGAGCCGAGGTGTCAAATATCTATATGAAACAAATGTCGGGGCAGGATTGCCAATAATCGGCACTATCAACGACCTTCGTTCTTCAGGCGACCGCATACTGAAGATTGAAGCTGTGCTAAGCGGCACGTTGAATTTTATTTTCAATGCCATTTCGGCAGAAGTGCCGTTCTCGGAGACTGTGCGTCTTGCCAAAGAACTTGGATATAGCGAGCCGGATCCTCGTATTGATCTCAGTGGTGTCGACGTGATGCGTAAGCTCGTCATCCTTACTCGAGAAGGAGGCTATAATGTAGAGCAAGAGGAAGTAGAGCGAAATCTGTTTATTCCCGAAGATCTCCTCAATGGGACTATTGAAGACTTTTGGCAGCATTTGCCAGACCTTGATGCTGACTTTGAAGAGCGTCGTAAGGTGCTTGAGGCGGAAGGAAAGCGTTGGCGTTTTGTGGCGAGAATGGAGAAGGGCAAGATGTCGATTGGTCTTAAGGCTGTAGATTCCTCACATCCTTTCTATGAATTGGAAGGGTCTAACAATATAGTGATGCTTACTACGGAGCGATATAAGGAATATCCGATGCTAATTCAAGGATATGGAGCCGGAGCAGCAGTGACAGCGGCAGGAGTCTTTGCAAATATTATCTCAATAGCCAACAACTGATGAAGCATATAATAATATTAGGTGATGGGATGAGCGATCACCCTGTAGGGCGTATAGGTGGAAAAACACCTCTCGAGTATGCCTCTACTCCGGCTTTCGACGAGCTGGCAAAGATGGGGCGTTCGGGATCGCTTGTCACTATCCCTGAGGGACTCCAACCCGGAAGCGAGGTTGCAAATGCTACGATCCTGGGCTATGACATGACTAAAGTGTATGAAGGTCGTGGACCTCTCGAAGCTGCAAGCATCGGGTATGATCTCGCTCCCGATGAATTGGCGTTGAGATGCAATGTCATCACTCTTTCCGACGGAAAGATTATGAATCATCATGGTGGTCATCTGACCACTGAGGAAGGTCGGGAATTGATAACGTTCCTGAATAAAAATCTGGGTTCCGACAAAGTGAAGTTTATTCCCGGCATCCAATATCGTCATCTTCTTATCATAAAAGGTGGCAGTAAATACATCGAGTGTGCTCCCCCTCATGACCATCCGAATGAAGCATGGGCTGATCTTCTCGTGCGCCCTATAGAGAATGCTCCGGTGGAAGAAGGTAGGCTTACCCCCCGGGAAACTGCTGATCTTATTAACGAGCTAATATTGAAATCACAGAAGCTGCTGGCGGATCATCCTTTTAATAAAGGAAGGAAGACTCCGGCAAATTCTATTTGGCCTTGGAGCGGTGGATATCGTCCTGCTATGCTTACGCTTCAAGAAATGTTCCCTTCTATTAAGACGGGCGCTGTGATAACAGCCGTTGACCTTATAAGAGGAATTGGGAAATACGCCGGATTGACACCTATAGATGTAAAAGGGGCAACGGGACTTGCGGATACTAATTATGAAGGGAAGGCAAACGCTGCTATTTCTGCATTGAGAGATACGGATTTCGTTTTTCTGCATGTGGAAGCTTCCGACGAAGCCGGCCACGATGGCGACTTAGATCTTAAGATTAAGACAATAGAAAATCTTGATCGTTGGATTGTCGGTCCTATTCTTGAAGAAGTGTCAAAGTGGGATGAGCCGGTGGCTATAGCGCTTATGCCTGATCATGCTACGCCTGTAGAGCTCAGGGTTCATAAAGGAGAGCCCGTGCCATTTACTATTTGGTATAAAGGTATATCTCCCGACGAAGTTTCTTCCTATTCTGAGGCGACTTGTGCCAATGGCGCCTACGGCATATTGAAACTCGGAGAATTCATTCAAGAATTCATGAATTTGAAAAATCAAAAGCAAACTTAGTAATAGAGCATGCTCCGCATGCGCCAACGTGCGTATCAGCAAACTTAAATAATAATCTTATGAAATATTACAGCACCAACCATACAGTTCCTGAGGTGTCGCTTGGCGAAGCAGTAGTCAAAGGGCTCGCAGCAGACCGTGGTCTCTTTATGCCGGAAAGGATTGAGAAGTTGCCGAAAGAGTTTTTTGACAATATCGATAAGCTATCTTTGCAAGATATAGCAGTTAGGGTAGCTGAGTCTTTTTTCGGCGAGGATGTGGACCAGAAGGCTTTGGAAAAGATAGTGCGTGATACTCTTTCGTTTGATACTCCGGTGGTAAAGGTGGAGAAAGACATCTATAGTCTTGAACTATTCCATGGTCCTACTTTGGCATTTAAGGATGTCGGAGCTCGATTCATGGCTAGGTTGCTGCAGTATTTTATAAGCAAGAAGAGGGATGGAAAGACTGTCAATGTGCTTGTCGCTACAAGTGGCGACACCGGTTCGGCAGTAGCTAATGGCTTCCTTGGAGTGGATGGTATACGTGTATTTGTACTATATCCCAAAGGGAAGGTCAGTCCTATTCAGGAATGTCAATTCACTACTCTTGGAAAGAATATCACGGCTATTGAAGTAGATGGAAACTTCGACGATTGTCAAAGGCTCGTGAAGAGTGCTTTCCTTGACGATGAACTTAATTCTAAGATGCTACTGACGTCGGCTAATTCGATTAATGTGGCTCGTTTCCTTCCTCAGGCTTTCTACTATTTCAGCGCATACGCCCAACTAAAGGCTTTGGGTAAGGAAGACGACATTGTAGTGTGCGTTCCGAGCGGGAATTTCGGCAATATTACTGCCGGACTTATTGCACACCGAATGGGTCTTCCAATTAAGAGATTTATTGCTGCCAACAACGCCAACGATATCTTCTATAATTATCTTCTTACCGGAGAATACAATCCCAAGGCAAGTGTTCAGACTCTCGCAAACGCAATGGACGTAGGAGATCCAAGCAATTTTGCCAGAGTCCTCGACCTCTATGCCGGAAAGCATGAAGTGATCGCTTCATTGATAAGCGGCACTACTTTCAGTGATGCTGAGATAGCAGAGACTATGAAGGAGTGTTATGAAAAGACCGGTTATGTGCTCGATCCGCATGGAGCATGCGGATATTTGGCATTGAAGCAGCTATTGAAGGAAGGGGAGACCGGACTGTTTCTTGAGACAGCGCATCCGGCAAAATTCCACGATACCGTAGTAGAAATAATCGGCAAAGAAATTGCAATCCCGGAGCGTCTTCAGGAATTCATGAAAGGGGAGAAGCAATCGGTAGCTATGACATCTGAGTTTGCAGACTTCAAACGCTATTTGTTGAATATCTGACTTGTCAACTATCAATAACCTTGTAGGGACGCACGAGCCGTGCGTCCCTACAAGGTTATGTCTATCGGTGACTGTCAAGGAGGTTGGGGAGGGAGAAGACATGGCCGGTATGGACAATTTCACCGTTCTTGTCGATGAGGATATAGGAAGGAAATCCGGTGAAGCTGAACTTCTGCATCAGTGCTTGCATCTGCAATTGCGGCAGACGGTAATGGTCGCCGGTGATTTTTTTTATGCGTTCGTTCCATACGCTTTCCTGACTGCTCTCATCAGCAAGATAGACAAAAGCAACATCGTCGGTATATTTGCCCTTAAATTGCTCATGCTCCTGGATATCTGAAATGCATATTCCGCACCATGTGTTCCAGATGTCGATGAACACCATTTTACCTTTGTGCTTTTCTGTGAGATTGATCAGTATGCGGTCTGCATCATCATTGGGCGACATCTGACTTACATTCGAAACTGCTTTGGCAAGAACTCCTTTAAGAAAATCATTCTGAGTCTTAAGGAAAGACGTCTGGACTTCCGACAGATTCTTCAGCTCGTTTCTGAATACCTCTTCCGGAACCGTATCACCACGGTCGATCATGTCTGAATAAGGATACATCCTGACATTCTCCATCAGTTCACCGCTATTGATGCCGGTGATGTCGGAGAAGCGTTTGAGGTTGTCAATCAACTTACGCTTTTTCATGAAGAGTTGTAGTTCTGTATTATATTTTTCCAACAATGATATGATTTTATCACGATTGGATGAGAAGTATGCCTCGGCTTCTTTTCCGAATTCATCATCATTAATGATTGATGAATATCTATCCGGTATGGAATCAGGAATATTAGCGAGTAAAGTTTCATACGCATCAGAAACCTTTCCGTAAGCGGTATGTTCGTCTTCAACCATACTACGAACTCTAAGGGCCATAATACTGTCAGCATCATTCAGATGCAAGGAGTCACAAAGGCTTGTCAAGCACTCCTTGATGCGTATCCTTCTGGCATCTGCGATGTTGTCAGGGACTTTGTCCAAGTTATGCTTTATATATCTTTGCAAAAAGGAGGACTCCTCGAGAGTCAGTTTGCCGGAAGCGATAAGGTCTTCATAAAGGTAAGCAGGTGTATGGGTGACTGACATGTAAGATCTCTTCAGAGGATAGGAGTCATCGCTCATTCTGAGATTTGATACAAAGCGTATTATGCCATCGTAGTCGCTCGCCCATCGATACTTCGGGTTGAAGGCATCCATGTCTTTGAGGAATGAATAGTAAGCCGTATCTGGTGTTGCACAACTATATGTTGGAGCCGAAAGCATATCTCGGATGGCATCACCGTCGATATTAAGGCTTAGCACTTCTTTCAGTCTGGGAGATGATACATGTGAATCGATATGTCTTAGACGCTTATCGCGATGAGCCATGACTGCGTTTGTCAGTGCTTCATTGCTTGCATATTTCTTACTCATCCCCCCGGCGTTGAAAAAATTATCCCATACTGCGTCATGCCCGAAATTGGATGCCAACATATTGTTGATGTCTGCATCTTCTCCACCTGAGAAAATGATGCTGCCGTCGTCACCGTGAAAGCCACGGTCACGACGTTTCTGCTGATCTACCACAAGGGTAATGCTGTCGCCCGGAGATACGTATACGAGTCCGTAATATCCGGGCACTGTCATGAAGCAAGGCTGATGAGTCTGATATAGGCGCACATCAATCCGGAAGTTGCCGGTGGAATCAATAGAGCCATAGCCGTGGGTGCGGTCGGCATACCTACCGAGTGAACTTCGGGGATAAACGTGAGGGGCTTCGCTTTTGTCATTAGATTGATAATTAATGATTTGTCCTGTTATTATGGCAGTCCCTTCCTTCCATTGGGGAACAGGCAGAATTTCTTCGTCCAATGTGGTGGCTAAGGTTTTATTGTTTGCGATGGCTATGGCGATTATGGAAATAATCGTGATTATGTATTTTTTCATGGTTTTGTATGTTGTTTTCAGAATTTGATGGAGTTGGCGTATTTGTCAATAAGGTCTTGCATCTTGAAATTGATCTTTTCCATTTGGTCGAGTATGCGTTTGGTTTCCTCTTGAATAAAATCGGTAGTGACATAGTTTAGATGCTGTGCCTGATGGAGTTGTTTGCTTAAATCAGCTAATAGATCCTGATAGACGGATATTGCCTTTTCAATGCTGTTGTTGTCATTTTGTGGGTCGGAAGCATAACCTAATGAACTGCAGAAGGCTGCCATTGCATCCTGATTAAGCCACGCATTAGTCATAAACTTGTATTCCGATTCGTTGTGGATGTCATAGTAGCCGTTGTGGACGGTCATGTCGACGGTAAAACCAGGTATGAAATATATTTGTATCCATGCTGAGCAAAGCTTATTGCCGGGCATTATGGCACGGATGCGTCCGGTCTTCATTGTGCTGAGATCGGTTTCAAAGCGGAACTGTTTGTTTTTTACTGGTACACATGCGACAAAATCAGACTCAGTGATTTCCTTATCAATATCGGTAATGTAAATATTGTAGCAAGAATCGGGAATGTCGAATGCCACGTGTCCATTGATAATGAATTTGTGTGTCGGTGGGATCAATGTGGTTTCACTTGTCATCCGGTGAGTGGTTTTTCCGGAGGACGTCTCAGTAGATCTCATAATCTCGACTTTCCGTGTTTTCCCCTTTTTATCGTTGTCTTGGTTGCTTTTCTTCTTAGCTGTAGCATCAGTCGCGAAGAGTAGCAGACTGGCAAACGTAAGTATGATTGCTAAGGTTCTTTTCATAATCTATAGGTTTTTCGTATATAGTAAATATTATTAATAAAAGTTTTCTTCTGCCATTAATTGCGATATATAGGCTTGGTTTGCCTCTATTTCATCTCGCATTCGCTCGATGTAGGCTATCTCGGCGTTTCGGCGCGATTCGATCAAACGTGATCTCACTTCATCCGGATCCAGAGATTCATCTTTGTTGACCATTGGCATTTCTCCTTCTGTCACCAGTCGGGCATCTGTTACCATAGTGCTTTCCAAGATTATTGGATGTGATGATTTGGCTCGTCGTGAGTGATTCTTCTTTGTCGGATTCTTTTTGTAGACCTGTCCTTTCTCCGGTGCTGCCTGTGGCGCAGCTGCCAGAAGTTGCGGCATGGGATTAATCTTTATAGTATCCGATGGTGTCGGGTTCTGTTTTTCAGTTGTAACAGCAATCTGCGGTGCTTCAATCGGAGTATCTGTCTTGCTGAAATGCAATGTGGCAAAAACTACAATCGCAACGGTGGCAGCCGCTACGGAGGAAGCGAAGTAGAGAATCCGGCGATGCCGGCGATGTTTCTGTATCGAACGAGCCTCCGACATCACCCGATCTTTAAAACCGGAAGATACGCGGAACTCGCATCTTGGACTCAGAATATCTTCGAGGTCAAGATCTTCGTTGTTTATTTTATCGTTATCTTCGTTCATATTTGGGTCTGTTTTTATGAGATTGAGGTGTCATTGATTTAGTTTTTTTCGGATATACTGTATTGCATATCGGTATCGTGACTTTACTGTGGCTTCCGGGAGTTTTTGAATATCTGCTATTTGGCTGAAAGTAAGTCCATCGTAGCATTTTAGCCTAACTGTCTCTGCCTGATCGAAAGGGAGACCGTCAAGGAGAATACATATCCGGTGGAATTCCTCATCTATGTTCCGGTCGGAAATATCGGGAATCTCACCTATCTCCTCAAGCCGGAGGGATGGTGGCTTTTTGCGCCGGATATGGTCAATGCAAGCATTGCTTATGCTGCGGAGCAAGAATTGCTCATATCTTTGGATATCATTCCCTGCCGACATTGTCCGGTAAAGGCGTAGGAGCACGTCTTGCACGATATCTTCGGCTACCTCGCGGACTCCGACACGCATGAATGCGAATCGGAACAGTCGGTCCTGATATAGGTCGACTATCTCTTCAAAGGAGTCTATGTCGGAGTTCTTTTTCGAATTCATGAATTGTATCACGCGCTTTTATTAGAATGACGCAGGATTACACGAAAAGATTTAAATCTTCGATAAAAATTTTCAACCTTATAAGTTGATATTTGTTTTTATGATAAATTCAACCTTATTAAACGATAGAAATACTATGAAAAAGACGATTCTACTGCTTTTCGCTTTAGTAGCGACTCTTACTGGAATGGCTCAGGTTCAGATCCCTTATCAGGAAATCCCTTATACCGTTCATTATCATTGGGGTCTTGTCGATGTGAACATTGGTCATGGAAAAGTTACTCTTTCATCTCAAGGCGATCAGTTTAACGCAACTCTTGATGGCAACACCATCCCATGGGAAGGACGAATCTTTTGTGTCAGTGATACACTCAACGCCACAATGTCGCCGGCAACTCCATATTCACGCGAGACTGTTAACTATGAAAACGGTTGGTATCTGAAGCCGAAGGTAATGGAATACCGTAGCAATGGTTTTGTGGCTTCAAATCCTGCAAACTATAAGAATATTCAGGGACAGGGACAATTGGACGCCGATGCCCAGACCATGGAGGCTGTGACAGTCACTGCCGATATGCTCGGAATGTTCTATTATTTCCATGAAATTGACTTCGCAAGCATGTCGCCGGGTCAGCAAGTTACAATTCCTATTAATGGGGGCTATGCTCGGTCGGTGACCGTAACATATAATGGAGAGTCAAATTATGGAGGTTATTCTACATATTCGGTCTCTTTCGAATACACGTATGATGGTGCAGCCACTGGCTATGCAGTGCAGGCACAAGTAGACCAAAGCAGTCGAATCCCGATTCTCCTCGCAGCCGAACTCGCCATCGGCCATGTGGAAATGATCTATGAATAATTGAGAATTATTAGGTAATTGAGCATTGAGAATTTAGAATAATTATAGGTGACTTTATACGACTTTACCCTGTTGTTTACATTATTTAACATTCTCATTTTATATCCCTTGTTATTATATAGAAAAAATAGCAGAGGATAATGAAAACAGTATCTTATATACCAAGTGGCTTCTTATAGAGAAGTATTTCTTTACAGCTACTTTGCCTATACTTCCAAAGGCTGGGCAGTAGTGGCTGTTTATAAACGAATATTCATCTAAATCAGTTTTCATTATCCTCTGCTATTATATCTTGCCAAAGAATTTTCTTGCCAAAGTTAATAAACCCAACAAATCAGTTGGGCTATGGACGCTACTATTAACTTTGGGAACTTTAATTCCCTCTATGATTTTTTTGAAGCATTTCCTGATGAAAAGGCTTGCATTTCCTTTCTCGAAAAGAAACGTTGGTCAAACGGCGTAGTATCTCCATATGATGCAACATCTAAAGTATATCGTCGTGGTGACGGCAACTATCGGTGTAAGAATACGGGCAAGAATTTTAATGTCCGTATCGGCACTATATTTGAAGGTACAAAGCTTCCTCTTCGTAAGTGGTTTATGTCTATATACCTGCTATGTAATCACAAGAAAGCAATATCTGCCACCCAATTGGCGAAAGATATTAATGTTACTTTAAAAACCGCTTGGTTTCTTCTTCATAAGATTCGTAAGACATTTCATACCGTCCATCTTGAGAAATTAGACGGAGAAGTTGAGCTTGATGAAGCGTTTGTCGGTGGCAAGAATAAGAATAGACACGCCAATAAGAAGGTAAAGAATAGTCAGGGTAGGAGCTTTAAGGATAAAGTTCCAGTCCTCGGTATGTTACAACGTGGCGGAAACGTGATTTGCAAGGTCGTAAAGGACACTTCAGCTAAATCCCTTACTCCGTGCATCCTAAAGGCTGTAAAACGAACTGCTAACCTCTTTACGGATGAATGGGTTGGTTACGATATAATCCGTAAGATATATAAAACCCAAATGGTAGACCACGGAAAAGGTCAGTATGTTATCGGGAATGCCTATACGAATTCAATAGAAGGATTTTGGAGCAACTTCTGCAAGCGAGTTATAAACGCAATCTATAACCATGTCGGTCGTAAATATATGCAACGGTATTTTGATGAGTTCTCTTTCCGCTATAATACACGCAACGTTTCTAATAAAGTACGTTTTGATATGGTAATCGTCAATACCTATATTCGTGTTACTCAAAATCAGATAGTCGGAAAATGAAAACTAATAAAAAGGATAAGGATTATATACCCATACTTGACCAACCCATTGAGGAATTAAAGAAGCCAATGGGTCAGCCAGTAGATTTTGAAGAAATAATATCTCAACTATTAAGAAGTAAAGATAACAAAGTTTAGTAATAAGTGCGCTGAATTATGGCGATCGGCTTATTTCTAACCCAACCGACGCATCTATCATCGTAATTCTTATTAAAAGGACTATAATTATGACAAATATATTGGAGTTCTACTCCAGCTACAAATTTTGTAAATATTTGGTTTCTCATACTTCTTCTTAGATACTTAGTTTTTAGATTACAAAGATAATCAAAAAGTATGAGAAATGCAAATCCCAGCCGTCCGTGAGGATAGCTGGGATTTTCTTACTTAATTTATAATGAATTAGGTCTATTTATTTTCTCTTCTTTATTGTAGATTTAATAACTTTTCTCTTAAAAATTACCTGCTTGACATCATTATCTATTGTTTGAATAAGACAAAGTATATTTCCTTTAGAATAAGATTTCTGAGGAACGGTGTCTCCGTTACCAAGTTTAACATATCCATCATCGTCAAGCGTATATCCATCTTCTTCTAAGTGGAGATTTATTTCCCACCAAAAGGCTGCTCCACAAAGAAAGTTAACCTCCTTAATAGTATTATTAGGGGAAGCATCTATAACAGCCATCAATAACGGTCTTTCCGACATATATCCGTATTTTCCAGACGGAAATTTGTCTAACGGCATTCCTCGTTGTTTAAAACTTACCTTTGCGGAGTCAAAAGAATTATCCTCCATGACCTCTGTACCTAACGTCACAATCATAGACGATTGACACCACGCGCTTAGGCTACACACTATTACAACCATAAGCATTAAAATTACTCTTTTCATAGGCGATTTTTACAAGAGTTTTTTCTCCTCAGGCATTCTAATATTGGAGATTTTTCTAACTAAAGTTATATATGAAAAGTGGACTGCCATCCTTGCACTCTTGTAGGTATCGCCAAACACCTGGATATACGCACGGATGAGCAGCCCACTTGGTATGAGCTGACTCCGTGCCTCGTATATCCTTAATGAAGATTTGGCGATTTCACAAGAGGAAAGGCACTTTTCTTGATATTTTAAACGTTGTCTTAAAAAAGACTTTGCAAAGATACGAAAAAATCTATAATTTATCAACCCTCGGTCAGTCAATTGGCATACTATTTAATAAAAAAGAACCGTCAACCCAATAAAAATTAGGGTTACGGTTCAAGTTAGAGGATAATTCTCCATTAAACCCCGAATTTCTTTCCAAATATCCCAAAGAGAAAGGAGGTGTTTACAGCAGAGACAAAGAATAAATCCGAATATGAATGGATTAAGGTAAAGACTTATCCCAAACTAATTGATGGTAAATGGGCGTTTGAAACGCTATATAAGAAAGTTTATCATTAAAGATTGTTCCCTTATCCTCTGACTTTTATACTTTGTTAAATAAAGACTGAAAATACATTCTAAACTCTCTTCTATTTCGGAATCTTCTTTCATCAAAATCTATTCCTACTATTTGAGCGAATTTCCTTATCACTATTAAATCGGTAAATGGGAACTTAGAATCTCGTTCCCTTTCGGATATGATTTGCCCGCTCGTCTTATTACTCTTACCGATAATATCTATTAACTGGGTTAGAAGTGATATTGTAGCTGATTTTACAGCACTTTCGCTCTTGGTCTTATCTTCCCTTAAGTCATAAAGTGGAGGAAGAGAATCCAACGATAGAAACGACTCTCTAAAATATGTCTGATAATCAATATCACCATTAACTGATATGTCGGTACAGTTATCGGAGTTTTTCTCCCAACGAATAGTTATACTTGACTCGTTCATAAGACTAAATTTATATTTTGGGTATAAACATACACTTGCCTGTTATAAGTCAGAAAAAAAGAACGACTATGACCAAGCGTATAAAGTCCAACTATGGACAAAGAAATAAAACGGCTTATCAAAGCCAATATGATTCAAGTTAAATTAGGGCAACTCTATTGCGCCACCGATGAACACGGAAATGTCGTGTGGCGCATAGAGCAAAAGCCCATTATAAAAGAATAAAATTCCGTTTGGTCATAGTCGTTACCTTTCCTCTTATTATTAACTTTGGTATGTTTCCATACTTGCGCCATTAATTTAGGGTATTGTCGTATAAAGTCACCTAATTATAATATAGAAATGCGGTTCGCTTCATTTATAAAAAGCGAACCGCATTACTTTTGTTTCTAATATCTATGAATGTTTTGAGACAACTTGGATTCTCGATTTTTGCAGAAAGAATTCTCGGAATGTACTCATTCATACTTCAAAATATTTTAAGTTGCACTTCAAATATTTTGCAAATATGATTAAAATTTTGAAATTTCCCAAACAATTATTAAAAAACGTATCAAGTACGGAAGTGAAAACGTGTCAAGTACGGAAGTAAAAATGTGTCAAGTACGGAAGTAAAAACGTGTCAAGTACGGAAGTGAAAACGTGTCAAGTACGGAAACAATTATACTCTTATAATTGTTATAAAGGAAAATAAGTTCTTTATGGAAGTATATCGTCCTCGAATAATTGATAGCATCTTAAAAGAAGAATTAGATGCGATGGGTGCAGTCCTTTTGGAAGGTGCTAAAGCATGTGGTAAAACTTCATCTGCTGAGCAGGCGGCTAATAGTGTCATATATATGGATGATCCTGTGAAAAGGAATCAATATCTGCAGATGGTGGATACCGATATCAGCTTTATACTGGATGGCGCGTCTCCAAGACTTATTGACGAATGGCAGATAGCTACTAAAATATGGGATGCTGTCAGGTTTGAGGTGGATCATCGTGGAAAAGATGGCCAATTTATTTTGACGGGGTCTGCTGTGCCTCCGCCAAAAGAAAAGATGGAAATGAAACATAGTGGTGCCGGACGGATATCTTGGCTTACCATGAGACCTATGACGCTTTGGGAATCATCGGATTCTACCGGAGAGGTAAGTCTTGGAAATCTGTTTTCTAACCCGGATGAAACCGTAAGGGGTATAAATCGGCACAAACTTTTAGATATAGCCTTTTTGTCATGTCGCGGAGGATGGCCGAGAGCTGTGGATAAGGGCTTTTCAAAATCCGCATTGCGTCAGGCAGTCAATTATTTCGAGGCTATAGTACGCACTGATATCTCGAGGGTCGATAATGTAGAGCGTGACGAGGAAAGGACACGCAGGATCATGAGGTCGTATGCACGTCATCAAGGGACACAAGCGAGTGCGTCGACAATTCTCCAGGATATAAAAGAAAACGATAGCACTGAAATAAGTGATAAAACTGTCTATTCCTATATAAATGCTCTGAAAAGCATATTTGTGATAGAAGACATGCCAGCATGGAGCCCGAATCTCAGAAGTAAATCTGCAATTCGGACTCTTGATACCCGATATTACGTGGATCCTTCCGTAGCGTGTGTGGCTTTGGGAATTGGTCCGGAGGATTTGGTAAACGACCTCAATACTTTTGGCTTTATCTTCGAGTGTCTATGTGTCAGGGATCTTCGAGTATATGCGCAGCCATTGGATGGAAAAGTCTATCATTTTAGGGATAGGACTGGGTTGGAGTGTGATGCAGTTGTGCATCTGCGAAATGGCTGTTATGGTCTGGTCGAAATAAAATTGGGAGGGGATAAGCTTATAAACGAAGGTGCAGCCAATTTGATAGAGCTTCGAAACCGAATTGACACCACAAAGATGAAAGCCCCTTCATTCGAGATGGTATTGACAGCAGTAGGAGACTACGCGTACCGGCGTACTGATGGAGTGCTTGTTGTCCCGGTCGGGTGCCTCAAAGATTGAGTGTATAATCCTTGCAATCGTAATTCCAACCCTCTCTATCTATGAAAATAAGCGTCACGTTAAAGCAGTTTAAAGATAATCTGGAAAAGTGTCTTTCCAATATATGTTTCCGGCTTTGGGAAAAGCCGATTATATGAGGGTAAAATCACTTTATGTATAAAAAATATTGAGATAAAGTGAAGAAACTACCCAAAATATATGGTTCGTGAGAGGAAATTTATTATCTTTGTATCCGAATATGGATGGAAAAAAAAAGACGAGATTTACAAATGAGTTTTACCCAAACATCTGTATAAAATGCAACATTTGGGTAAAACTCAATAACAAAGATTTAAAGGATATGCCTGAACTTCTAAATCACCATCCGACGACATTGCCGACTCGAATTGAATAGGATGTCTAAATGACAGGGCGGTGGAAATAAGTTACGGTAAAACTTTTTGAGCGTAATATTTGCAATCTCATTAAAGTATTGTTATATTTGCAAAATCAAAACAATCCTGTCTTTTAGGTATGATTAATAGATTTTCCTTCTGTGGCGCGGTGATAGCCGTAGCTACTGTTTTTGCTTCTATGGCAACCAATGCGATAGCCTGTACTAATTTTATAGTCGGAAAAAATGCGAGTGCTGATGGGTCTGTAATGGTGACATACGCTGATGATTCGCATACCCGTTATGGTGAGCTGCATCACAGTCCGGCACGCACTTATTCTCCAGGTGATAAAAGGCAGGTTATCGATTGGGGAACAAATGAACCTAAAGGATGGATTCCTCAGGTTATTCGGACTTACAACGTTGTGGGAAATATGAATGAGAACCAAGTGGTTATTGGTGAGACTACTTGGACCGGTCATTCGGAATTGGCAGATACCACAGGTATTAATATTCTTGATTACGGATCATTGATTTATATAGCATTAGAGCGAGCCAAGACAGCGCGCGAGGCAATAATAATAATGACGGAACTTGCAGAGACATACGGATATGCCAGTACGGGGGAAACATTTTCAATTGCCGATAAGAATGAGGCGTGGATGATGGAGATGATAGG
This sequence comes from Muribaculaceae bacterium, assembly GCA_029060725.1. Lineage (GTDB taxonomy): Bacteria > Bacteroidota > Bacteroidia > Bacteroidales > Muribaculaceae > Lepagella. The sequence continues at coordinate 29,444 of JAIDTL010000005.1, forward strand.
CAAAGGGGGAGAAAAGGGTGCACTCTGGATAGCTGTTCGCATTCCTGACAATGCTATAACCGCTCATGCAAACGAACCTCGTATACGCAAGGTGAATTTAAAGGATAAGAAAAATGTGATGTATGCTAAAGATTTGATTCCGTTTGCGCGTAAACATGGTTATTTCAATGGCAAAGATGAAGACTTTTCTTTTGCCGATGCTTTTGACGGACATGCCTACGCAAAACGACGTAGCTGCGATGCTCGAGTATGGAGTTTCTTGAGACGTTTTGCTTCGCCTGAGGAGGATGCTGCTTGGTTTGAATGGGTGACTGGCAACAGCGATGAGCCGATGCCGATGTGGATTGTTCCGAATCATAAGGTTACACTTCAGGAACTGCAGGAGCGTATGCGCGACCATTATGAGGATACCCCTTTTGCTATGACCGATGATCCCGGGGCAGGACCATTTAATGCTCCGGTTCGTTTCCGGCCGATGAAATACGAAGTTGATGGGAAAAAGTATACCCATGAACGCCCCACTGCCACAATGCAGACAGCATGGAGCTTTATAACTCAGAGCCGCAGCGATCTCCCCGACCCTATAGGAGGAGTTATATGGTTTGGCACTGATGATGCTAATACGACAGTGTATATGCCATTCTACTGTTCCATGACAGAGGCACCTCTGCAAGTAAGGGAAGGAGAGGGGTCTATGACGGAGTTTTCTATGGATTCAAATTTCTGGATGAATAATTGGGTTGCTAATCAGGCTTATGCCGGTTACAGTAAGATGATTCCTGATATCCGAAAAGTTCAGAATGCACTTGAAAGCAGTTATATTGCTTCACGCCCGGAGGTGGAGAAAAAGATGATGGAAATGTATCGGGAGTGGGATATTGACGGAGTGCGAAAAGCTGCTACCAAAGAAGGAGCTGCCATAGCCAAGGAAGCCACTGACGCTTATCGCAACCTTGCTCAATATCTTCTTGTCAAATTTTTGGACGGCAATATAAAAAAACAAGATGCTGACGGAAACTTCATCACAAATCCTTATGGTCGACTTGTCAGACCTGATGAGGCACCATATAATGAAGAATACCTGAAGAACATCGTAGAGCACTCTGGCGAACGTTTCGCCGTAAAGCAAAAACAGTGACCACACAGGAAGTAAAAACGCGCCAAGTACGTAAGTGAAAACGTGTCAAGTACGGAAATGTAGATGATATAAAGTTGACTACAAGTAGAATAGAGTTCTTATTATAAAATCATCGAATTAGGATAGAATTAACGATAAATGACCTCAATACTTTTGGCTTTATTTGTGAATGTCTTTGCGTCAGAGATCTAAGAGTGTATGCACAACCTCTTGATGAAAAAGTATATCATTTCAGAGATAAGACCGGTTTGGAGTGCGACGCAGTTATGCATCTGCGAAATGGCAGTTATGTCCTGGTCGAATAAAATTGGGAGGGGATAAGCTTAATCTCCATTCAGAAAACCCCTTGTCATAAGGGGAGCTCGCCAAACCGGGAAAACCACAGTGGTCAACTAATCAAGGCAGGGAAATGTTCGGAAGAGCCAAATACGAAAGATAAAAAACGCCTTCCGATTGAAGTCGGAAGGCGTTTGATATTTTTTGATAGTTTGTGTTTTTTACTTGCCGAAAAGGCCACCAAGCATACCGCCGGCTTTCTCTTTGAGTCCGTCAAGGACGTTGCCCTTCAAGCTGTCGAGGTTTACATTGTTAAGCAGACCGTCTGCGTGTAGCTTGGAGACGATTTCCTTGAAGTCCAGGTTTTTGAGGTCGAGTCCTTTAAGAGCGCTTGTTACCTTTGAGATGTCGAAGTTATCGCCGAAGTGCTGAGTAAGCTGGCTGATGATTTGCTGAATGTCCATAATGGTGTGTTTTTTTAGTGAGTGAATATTATTTTCTTCTTAAACGTTTTAAGAAGCCAAATGGTTCAATTATCATTTTAGTTTCGGTTTCAGCTCGTCCGGTGTCTCGTTGGTATACATCTCAACGGGGGCAGTCTCCTTAGTAAAGAAGTCGGTGATGACTTCCGGAGTGAGTGTTATCGTCGGCTGGAAATCCTCGCTTGCCATGTAATCCAAAATTGCATTGCGCATACGCTTAGCCACCACTCGCTTGTCAAGTTTATTATTGATATCCATAGTAGTCATGAAAAGCTTACCGTTCAAGACATTTGCTTCCACCACCATACCGAGCTTTCGACTCAGATGCCAGGTGTCGATCGGTTGGATCGGCGACTGATATTCTGCCGGGAGCTCGAGAAGATTCATCACTTGTGCCTTATTAAGAAGTTGCCACCAATTGAGGTTGCTCCAGTCGTCTGTCGGAAAACCATGGTCGAAAAGAGGATGCTCAGTATTTATATAAGCACCTGTAGTGTGTGGCGGACGCATTTTAAACCAGCTTGTATTCCAGAATACCGGCAGATAGTTCTGTATAATATCCTTGCCAAGGGTCACCTTTCCGGCAGCCGTCAGGAGTACATTGCCTCCTTTCTCCAATACATCGATTGCCTTGGAATCAAGAGTGTCAGTGACAAAAATATTTTCAGGCACTTCAGCAACATATTCCTCCGGATATACCCAATATTCCCAACTGTTATGTCCCTTATCGCCTACTTTAATCGAAAGTGTATACTTCGTCGGTACATTCACTTTCTGTATGGGTAGAGCTATTTTACCTGCCTCATTATTCTTGCCTACAGGTATTTGGGTATTGCCAAATATTCCTACGGCAATGGTTTGTCCCTCAGAATCTAACACATTATAGGTTACTTTGATGTCACCTAAATCGTCAGCTGTAGCATTGATTATCTCAACCGGTATCTTGACAGAATCTGTATCTGTAAACACGAATTTAGGAAACCTTGCCAATGGAACCACAGGACTGCAAAATTCCCTCCATTGCTCCCCGTCTACGTATCCCTTTTCTTTCCAGAAAACGTTTAGCACCCCTTCGAGTGCAGTTCCCTGACCGCTATAGTCATTGAGCGCTAAGAGCTGGAACCCGGTATAGTCCGGAGTGCGGAGATTCCTCTCTATTTCATACTTATAGCAAAGTGTCTGCAGTTTTCCGCTTGAATTGAGAAACTTCTTGTCCATCCCCTTCATCCCATTCTTCTCGAGGAGATCACGGAATATCTCAAAATTCTTGGCTTTATAAGGACCGGTATACTGTGATGTCTCATCAAGATCCGGGAAAGCGCACCACTGTCCCTGCTCGTGAGCGAGAATAGGGGAGTTGTTGACAGGATTGGCATCCGTTGGCTTGAAATTTCTCGGAGTGCTGATATCGGTAGAATAATCATCGTCGCTCGAAGGCTCATGATTTTTCCATTCCAGACCGCGTCCACCACCTTTCACGTGATATTCGCTACCTCCATCCCATGCCCAGCCTCCGCCTACGGATGCTCCGCAGTAAATTTTGGTAGGATCATAGTCTTTCATTGTAGCTACCCACATATCAGTGTAAGGCACCCAATTGCCTGCAGGTTCGTTGCCTGCGGCAAACATCACAAACGATGGGTGATTGCCGTAAGCATCGATTATGGCTTTACCTTCGTCGATAAGATACTGATCGATAGCCATGCCGCTGCGGAGTTTCACTCCATGGTTTGGCCATGACGGACCTTCCGGCTGGAGGTAAATGCCAGCTTTGTCTGCTGCAGCAAATGCTGCCTCCGGCGGACAGTAACTGTGGAAACGCATCATGTTGATACCATATTCTTTACACTTCGCGAAGACTTTTGCCCATGATTCCTCATCGGTAGGAGCATAACCGGTAAGTGGGAAACAACAGTTCTCCACAGTGCCACGCACATACATTGGTCGCCCATTGATTAAGATGTCTCTTCCGGAGACTGATATGTCGCGCATGCCAAAAGTTGTTGTGGCAGTGTCGTCTCCCAAGTTCACTGTCACGTCGTAAAGAGGAGTTGAAAACTCATCCCAAGTCTTCATTTTGTCTCCAAAATCCACAGTAAAAGTCAATGTGTCGCCACTTAATTCCCAATTGCGAAGATTAAAAATGTCAGCGCCGTCATCAGACACGACTTTGGCATTTACTTTCTTGATCTTCTTTGCATTGCCTCCCTTAATTACTTTTATCTCAGCGCGCTTGTTCTTGACATCCGGATATACTCTGACATTCTTGATGTAAGCATCTTTAGGAGATGCCTTAAGATATATATTGCCGGCAATTCCGTTCCAGTTCCCTTGTGTCTGGTCAGTCACGCTATGGGAATCCTGACCTACGCAGACATTCTCAATCCCATTGTAGACAGTCAGCTCTATTTTATTAGTTTTCCCCGGATTGACATATTTCGTTATGTCATATTCATGAGGCGTCGAGAGCGACATCTGATGCCCTACATCTTCTCCATTGATTTTTAGAATTGTCTCTATATGAGGACGCTCGAGATGAAGAATTACTCGCTGGTCTTTCCAATCAGCGGGAATTTTCACTTCCTTTTTATAGTATGCATTTCCTACATATTCCTTGTCGGGTGTAAGAAAGAAAGGAAACTTGATGTTTCCGGGTTCACGATATGGCTTGTAAAGATCACTGTAGTAATACGACATGTCATAGAGCGACCCCGTCCACTTGGTTTCAGTGTCTACGTCATTACCTTTGCCATTGGTCAGCATAGATCCCGGAAGGGTTATCTTATCATTGTAGACAGGTTTATCGCCATATCCGAACTGCCATGTTCCGGCCAGATCAATCTTATTGTCAGTTGCTGCGAAAGAAACAGAAACTGACAAAATTGCTATTGAAAGAAGTATCTTATTCATTATAAAATATTATATTAAAAGATGCTGTAATGCTGCCGTCTAAATTCAGACTGCATGGAATTATGCATTATGAATTAGGCATTAGTGAAATACCGTAGACTTCTTCTCCGGGAGTGGTGTCAGCTTCTTCGGGGAAGTAGACAGGCATGTTATCCTGGAGCGGGAGGATACGCAATTCAAGTTTTTCTGCGTCAGCAGGAAGTCGCCAGAGTCCGTAGAGCATCGGGTGTCCGTTGTAGAAATTATCGGCTATCAGTTTACCGTCGCAGTATAAACGTGCTACGTCTCCACGATAGTCAATCTTTAGCAAAACGTTTTCACGGTTGTCGGCATCAGGAAGGTTGCTGATGGTATAGACTGCAGCATAATCAAAATCTTCATCTGAGGGTTCTTCAGCTGCTTTGTTTATTCCAATGGTAATGGTTCGAGCCGGTCCTGCTTCTGCCTTTTTCCTAATCTTGGGCATTTCAGATGGTAATGTGGCGACATCTTTCTTTGGAAGGAAGAGCTTTGATGCTTGGGCCGACGTTAGGAGATAGATGTTTTCTGCTACCGGTTTGTCGGGTCCAAGGGCTTTGACATTTTTCATTATTTTCTTACCAATCGCAATTTCAGTAGGAATACCGGGAATCTGTTCAAGGTATATTTTCCCGTCACGATTAGCGATAAGTTGAGCTGTTGCATATCTGATTCCATCGATATTTACAGGAAAAATACAAGTTGTCCCTGCCGGAATAGTTATAGGTTTTGAAGGGAATTTCTCTCCACAAACATCAAATTGAATTCCTTTTTTTGCTGAAAGGTTTTGAAGACGCTCATAATTGTTGATAAATACAAATCCACTGTCTCCGCTTGAACGGTAACTCCATCTCAGATGTGAGTCATCACCTTTCTTAATATTCTGAGGCATGGGAAAAGAGGCTTCCATTGGAGCCAGTATGCTGCCGTAATCCTTCATGAAGAGATGCAGTTTCCGTAGATCATAGTAATGAGGGTAAGTCTGTCCGAACTCTCCAAGAGGGGCTTGGAAGTCGTAGTTCTTCACCGGGAGATCATTGTAGTTTGTAGCTTTCGTGCGTTGGGTCTCGTTGAGGTAGATGTCGCTTTCCGGGTTTGTTCCTCCGTGATACATATAATATCCGAGCAGGTTGCTTCCGCTTCCGAGTTTTACTACGGCAAGGGCGTAAGCATCTTCAGGATAGATCCAAGGACGTCGGTGGTAAGCACCCATCATACCTCCGCCAAGCTCACAAGTGAAGTATGGATACTGCTCGTCGCCTTCCGTAAGTTTTTCCTTTTGGTCTTTCAATTGCTCGCTTGCAATGGCAGTGCTGCTTCTGAATCCTTTGAAGTTGAAAGCTTTGTAATAATTGCCTGCAGTAGGCTCAATCGAACGCTCCCAAAATCCATCGGCATAATCTCCGTATAGTGGTATCATTTCTCCGTAGGGAACCGGTGTCTTGAGCTCAGGCCATCCTGTTCGGGTATAGAATGGAAGATCGAATCCTATTCCCTCAGCTATCCCTTTTAGTTTCATGAGATAAGAACCATGACCACGATATTCATTGTCAAACTGGCAGGCCATCACGGGGCCTCCATCTTTCCACTGCAGACCCTGTACTTGTGTGAATATTTGGCGGTAAAGTTTTTCTACAGCTTCAAGGAATGCCGGATCTTCCGACCTTGATTTAATTCCTTGATCAAAGATCCAATCCGGTATTCCACCGTTTCTGACTTCACCGTGGCAGAATGGACCCACGCGGAGCACTACCGGCATACCCTCTTCCTTACATATTTCAATGAATTTCCTAAGGTTACGCTGGCCGCTCCAGTCGAATTTTCCTTCGTTCTGCTCTATGTGGTTCCAGAATACGTATGTTGCGATAAGCGTGACGCCGCCATCTTTCATCTTTCTGACGGAAGACCGCCATTCGTTTTCAGGCAGTCGGCTGTAATGTATCTCACCCATTACAGGAGCGACCCTTTCGCCATCGATAATTAGGCTCTGTGCATCCCATTTCACTTCAGGAATTTGATCTTTGTTGAATTCAAAGGCAAAAGCTGATTGAGCACCGATCAATAGGGCACCTATGGACAAGATTGATAGTAATGTCGATTTCATCATGATTTTAGGTTTATGATTGCAAAGTTACAATGTATTTTTTAATAATCAAATTGAAATGAAGAAAAAATGATGGATGCTAATACTTTTAAATTTATGAGATAGGATCTTAATTTTTCAGACTTCCGATCGGGACCACCAAAATACCATCATGAGGTCGACGATACGCATATTGCCCGACTCCTGTCAGAACCATCAGGAATGACGGGGCACCCATTGCATCGAGCTTTTCGGCAAGAGTTTCGTCTGCTATTCGTAACTTATAGTTATTCATGTGAAGTTGAGTTTTCGGTGTGCAAAGATAATGAAAAAATACCAATAATCCAACTTCCCCAACTGTTGATACATAATAAAAAAAATAATCTTGATATAATGGTTGGCCAATTTTAATTATCACTATTGGCCGATTTTTGGTATCAATATTGGCGGTTTCTCAATGTATCAAATGATGATTTTACAATGTGCAAAATGATTATGTCTTAATGTACCAAATGATGATTTCTCAATGTATCAAATGATGATTTCTCAATGTGCCAAATGATGATTTTAATGCATTTGAGGGCACTGTTTTTATGAATTGGGACATTACATCTTTAATTTTGCAATAATAAACTATATGAAGGAGAGCATATCATTTTCCTTGGCTATTTGGGAGAGACTGTTTTTACGGTCTTTCTCTATTAAAGCATCAAATTCCGATGCTCTGAGTGCCGAAATAGTTTCACCATCGAGGCTGCCTTTCAGTCGATGTTCCGACCAGGTCTGTTCATCCTTATCAAAGTCTTCTGCCGCCTTGTCTAAAGCTGATTCCATTTCTTGAATACTTCCGGCATTAAGCACTTCATTGAAATTAGCTTCTGCAACTATTTGACCGGAAAGATCCACCCATCGTTTCGAAAATTTTCCTTTTGTCTTATCATTATCTGATAATCTCTTATCATTCATAGACTGCAAATATTTACAAAGAGCAAGTTCATAGAGCTTAATCCCATTTTCAAGCGATCTTTTATTGATCTTCATCCCTTTATAGCCAATATATCCATCTGAGTCTTCCGGAACGGAAAGTAATTTTTTTGATGTGTCAATAGCGTCCAGAATCATATCTATCGTGTAAGGATTTAATACACTGTAGGTGATACGGTCGTTAAGTTTATATCCTTTATCAAGCCTGCGGTCTCTTTTGGGCCATTTTTCCTCATCTCTTTTAAGACCATAGCTTTTGAGCATTGCACCGGGCACTACGATCGTGTTGCCCTTGGGATCTCCAAAAAGATATGAGAAGGGAAAGTCTGAAGATTCAGGATGATTCTTATGCTCTCCCATGACGAGTGTGTAGGCACCGATGCGAGACCCATGCATAATATATGAATTTGAAGAGGTCTTTACCCCACGCTCCAATACACCCCAATGCACAGGACCCATTTTATACATGTGGTTGCTCATATTCGTTCCCGAACCTGCATTCATAAACCCAATATGGCATCCAATGAGCAACGAACTCTTATGCATGCTGACGCTGTAGGGCCCTGCAAGCACTGCGCAAGCCTCTCCATTTTCCATTGAGCAGTTGGCGAAGAAAAGAGAATCGTGCGATGTAAAACCTTTGTCGATTATGCTCCCTTGACCCACATACGTGTTTCTAAGGAGCGAGCCTCCACTTACGAAGGAATCCTCTATTATGAAGTTTTCGGCATCCACGCCTTGCCCTACAAAGACCATGCTTGACTCTTGATGCTTGTCACTTGATTCTTTTCTGTAGGCATTGTTGACGATGCTTCCATTATGGAGTCGTGCGGCGCCTTCTATCTTCACTCCGGGCCATACTCGAATGTCGGAAAGCGGACCGCAGTTTAGCAATTCTGCATTGTCTCCGATCTCCGGCATGTCAGGAAGCTCTTGGATATGTTTTTCGATGAGCGGAAGAAGTTTCTTTTTTGCAAAATCCGGCTTTCGAGCCGCAATCGTTGCGATCTGAGCTGAAATGCCGGGATATATTATTACGGGACGTGATCCTGTTTCGTCAAGCACAGCTACCTCCGTTCCAACTCCATAGGAAGAATCAGGAGCATTTTTTATCGATGCTACGTTGACAATCTTGACATTATCCCCAATCCTGACATTTGACAGACCTCCGGGCACATTTATGATCTCCGTATTGGCTCCAATTGTGACCGCTCCACTGAAATATACATTTCGTATCCTACTTAGATCAGTACCTTCCGAGATTGTCACCAAGTCCCAATCATCGGCAAAGCAACCTTGTCTTTCAAGTGTCTCTATCGCATCTTTATTCATATCCACACATACTCCTTTCTTAAGCCTCCTGATATTACGATAAAATGATCATCAATCATTGATAGTTGATAGTTGATCGTTAATCGTTACTAAGGTTTTCATCATATTTCTGGAAAAGAAAATCATTATAGGGAAATCTCTCCACATGTATTTCTTTTGCCTTTTCGTAGAGTAATTCTTTCAGTTGGTCAATGTTTATCTTGTCTTTGGCCGAGATGAAGACGCAATTATTATTCATCTTTGCCATCCATGTCTTCTTGAAATCCTCAAGACTCATATTCTCACGGGTTGCCGGAGTTAGGTCATCAGGATCCTTGGGGGTATATTTGAATGCATCTATTTTATTAAATACAAGTATCTGAGGCTTTTGGGCTGCTCCGCACACTTCGCTGAGTGTCTTGTCTACTACTTCTATTTGCTCTTCAAAATTAGGGTGACTTACGTCTACGACATGCATCAGCAGGTCTGCTTCCCTGACTTCATCAAGGGTTGATTTGAAAGAATTGACAAGGTGGGTAGGAAGTTTGCGAATAAATCCTACGGTGTCTGAGAGTAAGAATGGCAAATTATCTATGGTCACTTTCCTTACAGTCGTGTCAAGAGTTGCAAAAAGCTTGTTTTCTGCAAAAACGTCGCTTTTGCTCAAAAGATTCATTATTGTAGATTTCCCGACGTTGGTATATCCTACCAATGCTACCCTGGTCATGTTACCTCGGTTCTTTCTTTGTATGCTCTTTTGTTTGTCGATGTCTTTAAGCTCTTCTTTCAATCGCGATATCTTGTCGAGAATGATTCGGCGGTCAGTTTCTATCTGGGTCTCACCGGGTCCGCGCATACCGATACCGCCACGTTGCCTCTCAAGGTGAGTCCACATTCGAGTCAGACGCGGAAGAAGATATTGATATTGTGCCAGCTCTACTTGTGTCCGGGCTGTTGCCGTCTGTGCCCGCTTAGCAAATATGTCAAGGATAAGGCTCGTACGGTCGAGTATTTTCACCTTTAGTTCTTTCTCGATATTGAGCACTTGCTTCGATGATAAGTCATCATCAAATATTACGAGACCTATTTCGTGGTCTTCTACATATTTGCGTATCTCTTCAAGCTTTCCTGTCCCGACGTATGTGCGTGGATTCGGGTATTCTAATTTCTGTATAAATCTTTTCTCCGGTTCCGCGCCTGCTGTCTGTGCAAGAAATTCAAGCTCATCAAGGTATTCATTCACCTTTGCTTCGCTTTGCTTTTGAGTGATGAGACCGACAAGGACCGTCCTCTCATTTTCTTCTTTATTTATAATATTATCTTCTATCATGAGATATTCTTACTTTCTATCGTCTTGTTAATGTTTATATAAGATAAACATTCTACGCCCCCCGCTGGTTTCACGGAGGGCGTATTTATTAAGCAAGTCGCGCGAGAAGGTCTGTCAGGAATTTCCAGTATTCCTCTACTGAAGGGATGTAGGCCTTTTCATTTGGACTGTGTATATCCTTCAGAGTCGGGCCGAAAGAAATCATGTCCATGCCCGGCATCTTTTCAAGGAATATGCCACATTCAAGACCCGCATGGAGGGCTTCTACTTTGGGCTCATATCCGAAAAGGTCTTTGAAACTTTCTTCTGCTGTCTTAAGAAGTTTGCTGTCTGGATTAGGTGCCCAACCTACGCTGGGATCGTTGGTGACTACCACACATCCGATGTTTTCATAGAGTGCTGTCACGCGGTCGGTTATCTCTTCGCGTTTGCTGTCGACTGAAGAACGCTGGTGAGTGGTGATGACCACCTTATCGTCTCCCTCTTTGTGTACGCTTGCGAGATTGGATGAAGTCTCTACGAGTCCCGGAACTGCCAAGCTCATTCCTTGCACTCCATTTGGAGTGCCAAAGATTGTAGACACCAAGGGATTCACGTATTCTTCAGAAATCATACGCGCCGGTTTCTCACGAATTGCTACAGAGAAGGTGAAAGCATCTCCCTCAGCGAGTCGGAGTTCTTCATGGATAGTGGCGTTGTAGATTTCCGCCATTTTCTCAAAGGCCTCCTCGTTGCCTGCCGGAATTCCGACAAGGGCTTTTGCTTCGCGTGGAATGGCATTTGGGAGCCCTCCGCCTTGGAAATCGCTTAGCAAAATAGTGCCGAATTCATCTTCCGCGAGCCAAAGGAAGCGGGCAAGAAGTTGATTGGCATTGCCGCGGCCTAAGTGTATTTCCATTCCGGAGTGTCCCCCTTTCAGATGGTCGATATGCACTTCATACCAGTCAAATCCTTCCGGTGTGTCCACTTCTTCAATCGGATAAGTTGCGATTGTGCACATGGAGCCGGCGCAACCGATTACTATCATTCCATGCTCTTCCGAGTCAAGGTTTAGGAGTATGCGTCCGCTGACAAGGCTTGCGTCAAGACCGGTAGCGCCGGTAAGACCTTGCTCTTCATCTACTGTGAACACTGCTTCCAGAGGACCATGCACTAAGTCTGGATCAATCATTGCTGCCATCGCTGATGCACATCCAAGACCATTGTCTGCTCCTAAGGTTGTGCCTTCTGCACGCACCCAGTCTCCTTCCACTACTGTCTTGATTGGATCTGTCAAGAAGTTGTGGTCTACGTCGCCTCGCTTTTCAGCTACCATATCCTGGTGACCTTGAAGCACTACTGTCGGCGCATTTTCATGTCCCGGAGTAGCCGGGCAATACATGACGACATTACCTACTTCATCAGTTGCATATTTAAGTCCATGTCGCTCAGCCCATCCTACAAGGAAATCCTTCATCTTGTCAAGATGATGAGTAGGGCGGGGTACTTTTGTAATTTCGTCAAAGCACTCCCATACGAGCTTTGGTTTAAGATCAGTAATTTTCATTTCTTATTGTTTTTTTTATCTGACTTCTCTTCTGACGCTTTGCTCTTGAAATTGGCATATTCTTTTGCCATTCGTGTGTGATAACCGCGTTTTGCGTATGATGGTCCGTTATATTTCCTTGCAAATGCAGCCCAATCTTTTTTCTTCAGCGCTTCAAGCATACCGGCATTGCGGATGAAGACAGCAAACATTTCAAGCTGACTGAATTCTGATTCGCATACTTTGTCTACCATCTCTTCGACGCTTTCGCACCCACAGAGCTTATAGTTGAATCCTCCTATTTGGAACATCCCCCAATAGCTTCCCATATCGGCTGCATTGGCATTGACCTTGCGGGCGTTTGTCAGAGACGTCCATTCTTTAAGTGCATATCCGGTAAGTCCCGAGGGCACTTTCGCATCTTTCTGTTTACGCGCTTTTGTCTTTCCGTTGTATTTATTAAATAGAGACTGCACATAGTTTACTACCGGTACTCCGGGAGCCCAGAACCCTTCAAGTTTAGGTCCGGCTTCTATTTTCACCACTGCTTTGATTGCAGCCACTTCCACTCCAAGTTCTTTAGCAACGATCTCAAAATCTTTATCTGTAAGGGTTTTGTATTTCACCTTTGCATCACCCGCCGGCATTTCAGTCAGCACGAGTGCTACCATCTCAGACATCTCTTTTAATAATGCGGTTGAGTCGTTCTTGTCGCTAACTGCCGTCTCTTCTTTAGCTTCGCTGCCTCCTTTCGTTCGCTTACGAGACGCCCCCGCTTCAAAAGCGGAGACGCCCATAAGGATCATTATGGCATATACGAGAAGCCTTTTCATGACTTCGCTACTTTTTCGAGAGTCAAGCAAAGATGCTTCCAGAATTTTTCTACTGTTGGAATAAGTAGCTGTTCGTCAGGGGAGTGTACTCCGGTCATAGTCGGTCCGAAGCTTACCATGTCAAGATGAGGATACTTGTCGAGGAAGAGTCCGCATTCCAGACCTGCGTGAATAGCTTTGATCGCCGGTTTTACTCCAAAGAGTTCCTCGTATGCATCAGCAGCAATTTTCATGATAGGGGAGTTCATGTTGGGTGCCCAACCGGGATAGCCGTCTGAATGGTCCACTTTTGCGCCGGCGAGCTGGAAATGAGCCTCCACTTGATTGGCTATATCGTATTTGCGGCTTTCTAAGCTGGATCGCTGCGAAGTCGTCACTTTGATCTTATTGTCAGCTTCCATCTTCACTGCGGCGAGGTTGGTCGAAGTCTCTACAAGGCCCTCTATGTCGCGGCTCATTGAAATGACTCCGTGGGGAGCACTGTAGAGCGCCCTTACAAGTGCTAACGATGTGGTCTGGTCGATGCAATATTCAGGTTTGGCTGCTTCTTCAATCTCTATTTTCACTGAAGGCTCTATGCCTGAAAATTCTTTTTCGATTTCTACAGCATAGTCGGCAAGAGCACCCTTGACTTCCTCGGCAAGTTTTGTCTCTATGCCAAAGATTGCATGAGCCTCACGGGGGATTGCATTGCGGAGATTGCCGCCATCGAATTCCACAAGTTCAAGATTCCATTTCTGTGAGCAGTTCCAAAGGAAGCGGGCTATCAGCTTATTGGCATTAGCACGTCCGAGATGTATGTCGCCTCCTGAATGGCCTCCGAGCAGTCCGCTTACGCTTACTTTCATGTATGCGAAATGATCGGGTGCGAGCGAACGTTTGTATCCAAACCAAGCTGTAGTGTCGATTCCGCCTGCGCATCCTACGAAAATTTCACCGTCATCCTCAGAGTCGAGATTCAGGAGGATGCTCCCTCCAAGCATATCTTCGCCTAAGTTTTGGGCGCCTTCAAGTCCGATTTCTTCATTTACTGTGAAGAGTGCTTCCACTGGTCCATGTTTGAGTGTAGGATCGATCATTACTGCCATTGCAGCGGCGATGCCGATTCCGTTGTCAGCGCCAAGTGTGGTCCCGCGAGCCTTTACCCAATCGCCGTCAATATATGTGTCGATTGGATCTTTGAGAAAATCATGTTCTACTCCTCCATTTTTCTCTGCCACCATGTCCATGTGTGCCTGTAAGATCACTGTCGGTGCGTTCTCAAGTCCGGGGGTGGCATCTTTATGCATAAGGACATTGCCACACTCGTCGGTCTTGACTGCTACATTGTGCTTCTTTGCAAAGTCAATGAGGAATTCTCTTATCTGCTCTTCATGGCAGGAGGGACGGGGCACTTTCGTAACCTCGTCGAAACATTTCCAGATTAGTTCCGGTTTAAGGTCTTTTACTTCCATTTTTTCTTTGGTTTTTTATGATATTTTAGTTAGTTTCGAAGGTTGTTATTCTTTTTCAGACTTCAAAGATATGAAATTTATTTGATTTTAACAAATCTTTTACATTTCTTATCGCTCTAATCACGATTTTTTATTAATTTTGCATTCGGATAGCGCATTCTCGTTGAATCGTAGCTCAAATTTGGAATAATAATTAAAAACAAATAATATATAATGAAAAAAAATCTTTACACATGCCTTGGTCTGGCACTTGCCATTGCGATAGGAGGCGGAATGGCTTCATGTGGCAACTCCAAGGATGAGAAAGCAGCTCCTGCAAAGAAGACAGCCGTAGCAGACAGCGTGGCATTGCCAAATTATCGCTATGTAGATATGGATACTCTCCTGACGAGATATATCCTTGCTAAGGATTACAATGAGGAAATGATCCGGATGCAGGAGAATCTTGAAAGCGAGACAAAGCGTCATCAGACTTCTCTACAGTCGCTTGCCACTCAGATCCAGAATAAGGTGCAAAACAATTCTTACCTTTCTCAAGAAAGTTTTGACACCGACCAGCAGAAGCTCGCCTCTATGCAGAGCAATGCAGAGCGTTCCGTAGGTATGATGCAGCAGAAATATGCTGAGGCTGCTGCAAAAGCACAGCTCGCTGTGTCTGACTCCGTGACGAAATTCATTGAGGAATATAATAAGAAGCACGGCTATGATGCCATCTTCAATAAGGCTGCTGCCCTTCACTTCAATCCTGCGCTCGACATCACTGACGAGATTGTCGAAGGCTTGAATGCAAGATATAACAAAATCAAAAAATAATACCCGGCATCAATACTCATTGATCAATACTCATTGTTCAAAACTCATTGTTCAATACTTAATGTTTAATTCTTAATTTATGTCCAGACGTCTGTGTGTCATAATGGCAGTAGTGGCGATATCGCTTGCCGTCGCAATGCCGTTGTCTTCCTTTGCCAAAGGATGGGAACCTGTGCGCACCGATGTCTCTGGACTCAGCACAGTCGCACGCGACAATGATGTCGAGATTCGGGTGTCACCGGGTCACGTGGTGGTTGTCTCATCGCAACCTGTGCAGATTAAGGTGTTTACTATTCTTGGTCAGGTCGTAAGCAATGAGTCACTGTCTGCCGGTGTCAATCGATTGCCGCTCTCTCACGGAGTATATATAGTAAAGGTCGGCGATCTTACATGCAAGATAGCAGTCTGATTTGTGGTTTAATAAGTTTAGTAAGGTTTATAAAGTTTAAAAGTCTAAACATCACAACCATCATAAACTTCCCAACCTTGATAAACATCTTAAACCTCCTAAACTTTAAACAATTATGGAAGCTATAGATTGGAAAAACCTTCCGTTCGGATACATTCCGACCAATTTCAATGTCCGTTGCACTTTCAGCGACGGTAAATGGGGACCTATTGAGGTTTCCGACTCTGAGTATATACCTATGCACATGGCGGCTGCTTGCCTTCACTATGGACAAGAGGCCTTTGAAGGTCTTAAGGCATTCCGTGGGGCTGATGGTAAGATCCGTGTGTTCCGTATGGATGAAAATGCCAAGCGTTTCCGTAGTTCAGCTGAGGGTATCATGATGGAGCCTCTTCCGGTGGATATTTTCTGCGAGATGGTGCGTAAGGTAGTGGCTCTGAATGCTGAATTTGTCCCCCCATACGGTACTGGCGCAAGCCTCTACATACGTCCTCTTGAGGTCGGAATTTCTCCGCAAGTTGGCGTGAAACCTTCTAAAGACTATATGGTAGTGATGTTTGTCACTCCGGTAGGTCCGTATTTTAAGACTGGTTTCAGCCCAACAAAAGTTTGCATGAGTCGTAAATACGACCGTGTTGCTCCTCTTGGCACTGGCGCATTTAAGATTGGTGGCAATTATGCAGCTTCTTTGAAAGCCGGCGAGCTTGCACATGATATGGGATATTCTGTAATGTTCTATCTTGATCCAAAGGAAAAGAAATATCTTGATGAGTGTGGTGCTGCCAATTTCTTTGGTATCAGAGGAAACAGCTACATTACTCCGGCTTCTGATTCCATCCTTCCTTCCATTACCAACAAGAGTATTTGCCAGCTCGCCGAAGATCTTGGTATGACTGTCGAACGCCGTCATATTCCCGTTGAGGAACTTGAGACTTTCGATGAGGTAGGTGCTTGTGGCACGGCTGCTGTAATTTCACCTGTAGGTGTCATCGACGATATCGATACCGGAAAGAGCTATAAGTATGGCGACGGAACTCCCGGTGAGAAATCAACAATCCTCTACAACAAACTCCGTGCCATCCAACTTGGTGAAGAACCGGACATCCACGGTTGGGTAGAAATCATAGAAGAAAACTAAATTCTGAGTAGCCCCTGAATAGAGATAGAGACTGCCAGCATATAGTCACTATAATTATGCATTAAGCATTATGACTTGCTTTAGCTTGAACGTAGTTAATTATGCATTGATATTAAGTAAATACTACGAGGAGGGCTCAGCCCTCCTCGATTTGCTTTTGACCCATTCTGAAATGGTAGCTCGTAAGGCCCTCACTGTGGCAGAGTTGGCAAAGCTGAATATTGACCGGGATTTTGTGTATAATGCCGCTATGCTTCATGACATAGGCATTTTCCGTTGTAACGCTGCCGGCATTTATTGCTATGGAGACGAGCCATATATCCGTCATGGACTTATAGGGGGAGAATTATTGAGAAAGGAAGGAGTGGACGAGGCTTTTGCTCGTGTTTGTGAGAGGCATACCGGCTCCGGTCTCACTGCAAAAGAAATAGCGGAAACGGGGATGCCGCTTCCGCATATTGATTTGCTTCCTGAAACATTGGAGGAGAAACTGATTTGTTACGCCGATAAATTCTTCAGCAAATCCGGAGATCCTCGAGAGGAGAAATCTTTAGATCGTGTGAGAAAGTCAATGGCAAAGTTTGGTGCTGATTCACTCGCTCGCTTTGATGCCCTTCACGCCATCTTCAACTCATCCATAAATCTTACTACTTAATACTCAATACTCAATACTTTTTACTTCTCACCATGGCTTGCACACCAGTCTGCGATTACACACTCCCCGCACTTCGGATTCCGTGCTGTGCAGACATAGCGCCCGTGAAGTATCAGCCAATGATGCGCATTAGAGAGTTTATCTTCCGGAATATTCTTTACGAGCTCTTTTTCAGTAGCTAATGGAGTAGGGGAGTCCTTGGTGAAACCGATGCGGTTGCACACTCTGAACACATGCGTATCTACAGGCATTGCCGCCTTGCCCCAAACTACAGCCAACATGACATTGGCTGTCTTGCGTCCCACTCCCGGCAACTTCATAAGATTGTCTATGTCGGAAGGCATTTCCGAATTAAAATCCTCTACAAGCATACGCGCTGCCTTCAGAAGGTGGCGCGTCTTGTTGTTGGGGAATGTGACGCTTTTAATGAATGGGAATACTTCCTCTTCCGTGGCGGCAGCTAAAGAGGCAGGATCAGGATATGCTTCAAAGAGAGCAGGAGTGACCATATTCACCCTCTTGTCGGTGCATTGAGCCGACAAGATCACCGCCAAGAGCAGATGAAACGGAGAGTCATAGTGAAGCTCCGTCTTCGGCTCCGGCATTATCTCCTCAAATGTAGAGATAATCCTATCATATCTCTCCTTCTTCCTCATTTTGTACAATCCCTTAATGCTTAGTACTCAATACTCAATACTTAATACTTAATACTTTGCGCTCCGCGCATTAGTGTGCAGCCACAAACTCATCAAGGAATCTTACGTCGTTCTCGCTGAAGAGACGTAGGTCTTTGACGAGATATTTCAAATTGGCTATACGCTCTACGCCCATTCCAAATGCATATCCGGAGTAGACTTCCGGGTCAATGCCACAGGCTTTGAGCACATTCGGGTCTACCATGCCGCAGCCAAGGATCTCAACCCAACCGGTACCCTTACACATTGCACAACCTTTGCCCCCACAGATGCCGCAGCTGATGTCCATTTCGGCGCTTGGTTCAGTGAAGGGGAAGTAGCTTGGACGAAGACGTATCTTTGTCTCCGGTCCGAACATCTGCTGAGCGAATTCAAGAAGCACTTGCTTCAAGTCGGCAAAACTTACATTCTTGTCAATGTAAAGACCTTCTACCTGATGGAAGAAGCAATGTGCACGTGCTGAAATTGCTTCGTTGCGATATACGCGACCCGGACATACGATGCGGATAGGGGGCTGAGTATGCTCCATGGTGCGTGTCTGTACGCTTGAAGTGTGTGTGCGGAGAAGAATGTCGTCTTTGCCGTCACGTTGGATGAAGAAAGTGTCCTGCATGTCGCGGGCAGGATGGTCAGCCGCGAAATTCAGTGAACTGAACACGTGCCAGTCATCTTCAATTTCCGGACCCTCTGCGATAGTAAAGCCCATGTTGTTGAAGATACTGATTATCTCATTCTTCACAAGAGAAAGCGGATGACGTGTGCCGAGTGGCAGAGGGGAAGCGGTTCTTGTAAGGTCGATGTTACTTTTTTCTTTATCTGCATTGTCGGCAAGCGACTCCTTAAGAGATGCAAGTTTTTCAGTCGCGATGTTCTTAAGCTCATTAAGTTTCTGTCCCAATTCGCGCTTCTGCTCTGCAGGCACGGTGCGGAATTCATTCATGAGCGCAGAAATTTCTCCCTTCTTGCTCAGGTATTTGATGCGGAGCTGCTCCACTGCATCGGCTGTAGTAGCCTGAAGAGCAGAAATCTCAGCTTTAAGTCCTTCTATCTTTGAAAGCATGTGTATGATGTTGTTTTATAAGTTTCGCTTGCGAAACTTGAATTATGACATTTCAAAAGGCAAAATTACAAAAAAATCTTCACATTCCCAAATTAATTAACGAAAGTGACTTTAATGGAGGTTTCTTACATAACATATTTTATTTTATCAGATTTTTTTATTAATTTTGGGAATTTAAACCATATTAATGATCTATTATGGCAGCGACTTTGAAATATCCTATTGGCATTCAGACCTTCTCAAAAATTAGGAATGGTGGATATCTCTATATAGATAAGACCAATTACATTAAGAAATTGGCAGAGGACCCGCTATATTACTTTCTGAGTCGACCTCGACGATTTGGAAAAAGTCTTCTTTTGAGTACGATGCAGTCATATTTTGAAGGACGTCGAGAACTTTTCAAAGGGCTGGCTATAGATACTGATGATATTGACTGGACCCCCCATCCGGTATTGATGCTTTCATTTGGTTCCTTTAATCCGAAATCTGAGGATTCAATCGACGATATGCTTTCAAGTATATTTTCTCGATATGAAGATATTTATGGAAGTATACCGGGAATCAAGGATTTACCACAGAGATTTGAGAATCTTATAATCAATGCTCATAATATGACGGGGCAAATGGTGGTGATATTGGTCGATGAATACGATGATCCGCTTTTGACTACTCTTGACCGACCGGAGTTGAATGCTTATTACCGTCAACTGCTTAAAGGTGTATTTTCGGTACTTAAGTCGGCTGATAGTCACATTCACTTCGCTTTTGTGACGGGAGTTTCTCGTTTCAGTCAGACAAGTCTTTTCAGCGGAGCTAACCATCTTACAGATATTTCATTTGAAAATGAGTATGCAGGTATTTGTGGATTGGACGAAGATGAACTTAAAGCATTCCTTTCAGATTCGATAAGAGAGTTTGCCCAAAAAGAGAATGTATCGTATGACGATGCGTTCAGAATACTCAAAGAAAACTATGATGGTTATCATTTCTGCCAGGAAAGTCCTGATATCTATAATCCATTTAGTTTGCTCAGTGCTCTTAAATATAAACGGGTGTCAGACTTTTGGTTTAAGACCGGAACACCGTCATACCTGATTAATATTATGAAAAGGGATGATTTCATGCTCCCTGACCTTGACTTCATAGTAACTATGGAGAGTGGGCTTAGTGTAAAGGAATCATACCTCAATAATCCTGTAGCTTTGCTATTTGAGGCCGGTTATCTTACCATAAAGAGTTATGATTATGAAAAGAAACTTTACTCTTTAGGCCTTCCAAATGTGGAAGTTGCAGAGGGATTTTCCAAGGCTCTTATGCCAGTTTATTCAGGTTGTTCGGAAAGAGAGTGTGAGGATCTTCTCCTGATCATGAGAAATGCAGTTATTGAGGGTGAGGCTGAAAAGTTTATGGAAGTGCTTCAGACATTCCTTGAAGGAAATCCTTATAGCAATACAGAAATGGCAAAACGGGAGAGTTACTTTAAGAACAATATATATATTATCTTAAAGGCTCTTGGATTTTTGCCACGTGCTGAAGAAGAGACATGCGTTGCAAGAATGGATGTCATGCTGCGTACCAGAAAATATATATACATTTTTGAACTGAAGACCAACGGAAGTGTCAAAAAGGCTTTAGAGCAGATAAAGGATAGGGGATATACAAGGCCTTACATTCATTCAGGAAAGACTGTCATCAAAATAGCTGCCAATTACTCTACCAAGCGTAATAATATAGATAGTTGGGAGATCATTAGAGAATGACATAACAATATTGTATGAAAATCATACAAAAAAGTGTATGATTTTCATACAATCTGCATTTCTGTAGCCTGAAAAGTTTTGCTGTTACAGTGTGGAGGAGTATCTTTGCATCGTCTATCTCATTGGGGCCAATTTCAATGAGGATAAAGACAATCGAGGATTGGAATTTGAAATAGAAAAATTGAATTGAAAATTGATTGTCGAAGTTCTGCCGACAGTGTTATTTTTTGGAACTTCTGTTTTAGCAAATAGCAAAAGAGTGTAAAAATTTTTAGGGTATGTTGTGGAAGTTTCAAAAAAATAATGTAACTTTGCAGACGGATTCCCGACGTTTTGCTATATGCGCGGGATGTAATCCCTTAAATGTCTAATCTACATAGAAATGAAAAATATACTTGTCATAGGCAGTACCGGCCAGATCGGCAGTGAGCTGACAATGAAGCTTCGCGGTCTTTATCCGCAAGGAAATGTAGTGGCTGGATATATTCCCGGAGCCGAGCCCAAAGGCGCACTCCTTGAATCTGGACCCTCCGCTATAGTGGATATTACCAATCCCGGACAGATAGCCGATGCAGTGAATAAATATAAAGTTGACACTATCTATAACCTTGCCGCTCTCCTTAGTGCCGTAGCCGAAGTAAAACCTCAGTTGGCGTGGAAAATCGGACTCGGAGGTCTTTTCAATACTCTTGAAGTGGCTCGTGAAAAAGGTTGCGCTGTATTTACTCCCAGCTCGATCGGAAGCTTCGGCAATTCTACACCTCACACTAAAACCCCGCAGGACACTATCCAGCGTCCCGATACGATGTATGGCGTGACAAAAGTTTCTGGTGAGCTCTTAAGCGATTACTATGCCAAACGCTTCGGTGTCGATACCCGTTCGGTTCGTTTCCCCGGCCTGATCAGCTATGTTGCTCCTCCGGGTGGTGGCACTACCGACTATGCCGTAGATATATATTACTATGCAGTGAACGGCGAGAAATTCAAATGTCCTCTCAAACCGGGCACTCTTATGGACATGATGTATATGCCCGACGCTCTGCGTGCCGCTGTAGAAATCATGGAAGCCGATCCCACTAAGCTCAAGCATAGAAACTCTTTTAATATCACTGCGATGAGTTTCGATCCGGAAGAAATATATGCAAAAATCAAAGAGTATGTTCCTGATTTTGAGATGGAATATGAGCTCGATCCCTTGCGCCAGAAAATAGCAGATTCATGGCCCGATAGCCTCGACGATACTTGTGCGCGCGAAGAATGGGGCTGGAAACCGGAATATGATCTTGATGCCATGACTCAGGATATGCTCAAGAATCTCCGCCTAAAGCTCAAGCCGCAGGCATAGTGCGTATTAGGTACCCCAAAAATAATTTGCGGTACGCGATACGTAAAACGCGTAAAAAATTCTTATAAATTGGTCAAAAACGCTGATTCAATGTTTGAATTCAGCGTTTTTTTATTACCTTTGTATTTTCTTTTTCAATGACAGGTAAAAAGATAGATTCAATTCTTAAAATCAATAAGTTAAACAACTATAACACAGACATCCAACAATGACAATCCGAAAACAACGACTGGCGTTGCTTCTTGCCGTAATCCTTGCAGTAGGAATGCCCTCTTTCGCTGACGAGGTGGCTGGAATCCTTTTCCTCGGAGCTATGGGCGTAAATCCCGACTCAATTCCGGTTAGCCGCGAGGAATGCATCGACATTGCTCTAAGCCAGAGTCCTACTATCCGGATCGCAGATCTTGAGGTGAAAAGAGTTAATTACTCAAAAAAGGAGACTGTCGGTAATCTTCTGCCTACTATGGGTTTCTCTCTCTCCTATCAGAGAAGCATAGAGTTGCAGACCATCCGAATGAACATGGGTGGACAGAGCCAGAAACTGAAGATGGGTTCCGATAATACGTGGAACACCGGTTTCTCGCTCTCATTGCCGATTATCGCTCCAACGCTTTGGAAAGCTATCTCTATCTCCGACACTCAGATTGCCCAAAATCTTGAAAGCGCGCGCTCCAGTAGGCTTGAATTAGTGAATCAGGTCAATAAGGCATATTATGCCTTGATGCTGGCCCTTGCTTCTAAAGATGTGATTAAGCAAAATTATGATATTGCCAAGTATACTGCCGAGGTATATCGCAAGCAATTCGAACAGGGCACTGCTTCTGAATACGATGTGCTACGTTCGGAAGTGCAGGTCAAAAACATAGAGCCATCTCTGCTCGATGCCGATATCTCTGTAAAGCAATGCCAGCTTTCTCTTAATGTCCTTATGGGCATCGATGATGCGCTTAATCTATATCCAACTGTCACGATGGAGGATATGCAGAAGGATATGTATGGTTATTTGCTTGAATCAAAGAGCCTTGCAGGAAACTCTTCCCTTCGCTCTCTTGAACTTCAACAGAAGATGGCAGATCAGAATGTCACTTTGAAGAAGTTTGCATGGATTCCTACTCTTGGAGCAAGTTTCAATGTCAATTGGCTTTCTCTCAGTAATGGACCTATGTTCAAGGACGTTGAATTCTCTCCATATTCATCATTAGGAGTCAGCCTATCCGTGCCAATTTTCTCCGGAGGCACCAAATGGTATCAGCTTAAGCAAGCTCAGGTGCAGGCTAATGAGCTTGCGCTGCAAAAGGAAAATCTTGTCAATAGCCTTAATATGCAGGTAGATCTTGCTCTCGACAATATCAACCGTCAGGCTAAGCAGATCGATTCTTCTAAAGAAGGTGTGCGTCAGGCAAAGAAGGCCCATGATATTATGCTGAAAAGTTTCCAGATTGGTGCAGCTTCTTATCTGCAACTCCGCGACAGCGAGCTTGCTGACACCAGCGCACAACTTTCTTATCTGCAGTCCATCTACAATTATTTAGTATCCACAAGCGAACTTGACCTCCTTCTTGGCAAGGACAGCGCTATTCAAGTCAATTCATCAAAATGAAAACTTATAAATATATTTCTTCGGCCCTTGTGCTCGCTCTTGCACTGGCCGCATGCGGCAAGGATAAAGCCGACAAAGAGAGTGAAAAGGAAGAAGTCCCTGTTGTAAAGACTTTGAAGGTCGGTGAGCAGGATGTAGATCAGCTCGCTGTCTATACAGCTTCTGTCGAGCCGGAAATAATCAACAACATTTCCGCAATGATGGCAAATCGTATCAAGGCTATTTATGTTGACGAAGGTGTTCGTGTCGGCAAGGGGCAGAAACTTGTTCTTCTTGATGATGTCAACACCACACAATATGAACTTGCTGTCGACAATGCTAAGGCTGCTCTCCGAAATGCCCAGACCAATTATGATCGTGCCGTTGAGCTTCTTAAGATTGGTGGTGGCACTCAGCAACAGGTAGATCAGATGGAGATGACTCTCATTAATGCCAAGAATTCTGTGGCGCAGGCTGAGCGTACTCTTGCAAATGCCCGCGAGAATATGGTGCTTACTTCTCCTATTGATGGTGTCGTGACCAAACGCAACTATGATCCGGGCGATATGACCGGGGCTCTTCCGGTATTGACCGTGGCTAAGATCAATCCGGTAAAGGTTGTGATTAATGTCAATGAGTCTCAGCTTGCCAATATTAATAAGGGCATGCCGGTCGATTTGACTTTCAATACTTACGGTGATGAAGTTTTCAAGGGGACTGTTTCTCTCGTAATGCCTACTGTGGATGCGGCGAGCCGTACGGTAGGTGTGGAGATTACTCTTCCTAATTCTGATGGACGTGTTCTTCCGGGCATGTTCGGACGTGCTACAATCTCTCTTGGTACAGCCTCACATGTTGTGGTGCCTGACAGAGCCGTTGTGAAGCAGCAGGGTAGTGGCGACCACTACGTATATGTGCTTCAGAAAGATGGCACTGTTTCATATAATAAGGTAGAACTTGGTCAGCGTATCGGAACTTCTTACGAGCTTATTTCCGGCGTTCCGGCTAATGCAGAAGTTGTCGTAGAAGGTCAGAATGCACTTACCAACGGTAAAAAAGTTCAAGTGATCAAATAATGAAGTTGTAAGTTGTACGTTTTGCGTTGAATGAGAATTACTGCGCAAAACAATCAACGTAAAACGTAAAACGTAAAACGCAAAACGCAAATAAAACATGAGTTTATATGGATCAGCGGTAAAGCGTCCGATTATGACCACTCTCTGCTTCGTGACAGTGGTGATTCTTGGTCTTTTCTCGCTCACGAAACTTCCGGTCGATCTCTTTCCGGATATCGATACCAACACCATAATGGTGATCACGATATACCCCGGAGCAAGTTCGGAGGATATCGAACAGAATGTCACTAAACCCCTGGAGAATGTGATGAACTCTGTGGAACATTTGAAACACATCACTTCTCAAAGCCGTGAAAATACTTCCGTCATTACCCTTGAGTTTGAATATGGTTATGATATAGATGACTTGACCAACGATGTCCGTGATAAACTGGACATGGTGGCGTCGTCGCTCCCTGACGATTGCCAGAACCCTATCATCTTCAAGTTCTCTACCGATATGATTCCAATTTGTCTCCTTTCTGTGGAGGCTAAGGAGAGTATGGCGGGCCTTTATAAGATTCTTGACGACGGTGTGGCTAACCCGCTTGCAAGAATCGATGGTGTCGGTACTGTGTCGATCTCTGGCGCTCCTAAGCGTGAGATCCACGTATATTGCGACCCCAATAAGTTGGAGGCTTATCATCTGACAGTGGAAGGAATTGCCGGAATAATCACTGCCGAAAACCGAAATATCCCTGGCGGTGCTTTTGATATCGGCAGCAATACATTCTCGCTGCGTGTGCAAGGTGAATTTGACGAGACTTCCGAACTCAAGAATGTGCCGGTCGGGGTCTACAATGGATCAATCATCTATCTCAAGGACGTGGCTCAGGTCGATGACTCGTTTGAGGAGCGTACTCAACACTCATATATTGGAGGAAAAGAGGGTGCTATCATCGTCATTCAGAAGCAGAGTGGAGCTAATTCCGTGCAGATATCTGATCAGGTGATGAAGATGCTTCCTAAGCTTCAGAAAAACCTTCCTTCCGACATCAAGCTCGGTGTGATTGTGGATACTTCCGACAATATCCGAAACACTATTGCTTCTCTTGTTGAGACTGTGCTTTATGCACTTCTCTTTGTGATGATTGTGGTATTCTTCTTCCTTGGGCGTTGGAGAGCTACGATGATCATTGTGATCACTATTCCGGTTTCTCTTATTGCTTCGTTTATCTATCTTTATGCTACGGGCAATACACTCAATATCGTTTCTTTGTCTGCACTTTCGATTTCTATCGGTATGGTGGTCGACGATGCTATTGTGGTGCTTGAAAACGTAACGACCCACATCGAACGCGGTTCCGATCCTAAACAGGCAGCCGTACATGGTACAAATGAGGTGGCTATCTCAGTTATCGCGTCTACCTTGACCCTTATCGCAGTATTCTTCCCTCTGACTCTCGTCACCGGTATGACTGGAGTCCTTTTCCGTCAGCTCGGTTGGATGGTCTGCATCATGATGGTCATCTCTACTACTTGCGCACTCTCCCTTACTCCAATGCTTTGCTCCCAGTGGCTGCGTCGTGTCAACCACCACGGCCAGCTCTTCATCAAGCTTTATGGCCCAATTGAAAGAGCCCTCGATCGTTTCGACAACTGGTATGCAGGTGTACTCCGCAAGGTAGTAGCTCATCGTACCGTCACGGTTCTCGTCTGTCTTGGAATATTCGCAGGGTCTATCTTCCTTATGAAGTTTGTAGGCACTGAATTTTTCCCCACTCAAGACAATGGTCGTCTTGGTGTAAATTTGGAGCTCCCGATCGGTAGCCGGGTAGAAAGGGCGTATGATGCCACTTATCGCCTTGATTCCCTATGGCGTGTCAAATATCCTGAAATAAAGGTAAGCTCATTCACTGTTGGTCCTGCTTCTTCCGACAATACTTTCGCGTCTCTGAGCGAGAACGGTGCCCACATTGTCTCGATGAATATCAATCTTTATGATAAAGTTGACCGTAAGCGTGGCATTAAGGAGATTGCCGACGGAATGCGTCAAGATATAAAGGACCAGTTCCCTGAATTTGTGAAGGCACAAGTAAATGTCGGTGGTGGACGTGGATCCGGCATGGGCGGTCAGTCAGTAGTCGACTTCGAAATCTATGGCTATGACTTTACTGCTACCGACTCTGTAGCCCGCATGCTTAAGCAAGCCCTTATGGGAATTGAAGGCACTGCCGACGTGATGATTTCCCGTGGTGATTATCAACCGGAATATCAGGTCGATTTTGATCGTGAGAAGTTGAGCCTCTATGGTCTTAATCTTGCTACGGTAGCCCAGATGCTCCGCAATCGTGTAAATGGTGCTACTGCTTCGCAGTTCCGTGAAGATGGTGAGGAATATGATATCAAAGTGATGTTTGACAAGAAACACCGTACTACTCTCGAAGATCTTGAGAACATAGTAGTCACCACTCCCACAGGAGGTCAGGTGCGTGTCAAGGAGCTTGGAAAGGTTGTCGAGCGATTCACTCCTCCTACTATCGAACGCAAAGACCGCGAGCGTCTTGTGACCGTGTCTACAGTTGTCGACGGCGTGCCGATGAGTCAGGTAGTGGAGCAAGCGGAAATATTGATCGACCAGATGCATCTGCCCGCAGGTATCTCAATTCAGCTTGCCGGTAGCTATGAAGACCAGCAGGATTCTTTCTCCGACCTTCTTTTGCTTGGTATCCTTATCGTGATACTTGTCTATATTGTTATGGCAGCACAGTTTGAGAGCTTCACATATCCCGGTATTATCATGACCTCATTGCTCTTTGCATTCTCCGGTGTGTTCTTGATTCTTTGGTTGACCGGGCATACGCTCAATGTGATGTCTATGATCGGTGCGATCATGCTTATCGGTATTGTGGTGAAGAATGGTATCGTGCTTATCGACTATATTATCCTCAACCGTGAGCGTGGAATGTCGATACGCCGTGCAGTTATCGACGCAGGTCGCTCCCGTCTCCGTCCTGTAGTCATGACTACCGCAACCACCATCCTCGGTATGGTGCCTATGGCTGTCGGAAGTGGTCAGGGAGCTGAGATGTGGCAGCCTATGGGTACGGCGGTGATCGGTGGTCTTACCTTCTCTACTATCCTTACGCTGCTCTTTGTGCCTGTGCTCTACTGCTCTTTCGCAGGTCGTGGTGTCCTCAATATCCGCAAAAACCTCAGAAAATCTTATGCAGAGAAGCAGAAGGGCTGAGGCCGCAACGCATCAGGTTGGCTATGATATATCATGATGCATCATGTTTTATCATGATATATTATGGTTCAATCTTACAACTTACAACTTATAACTTATAACTCCAATGAAATCAATATTCATAACATTCGACTTGGCTCACTATGAGAAGATAGTCGATATCCTGACTCAGAGCAACTGCAGGGGCTTTACATCTTTCGACAGCGTGAAAGGTCGCGGTAGCAAATATGGCGAACCCCATTATGGCAGTCATGCTTGGCCCGGATTGGCAAGCGCTGTAATCACAATTGTGGAAGACCGTCAAGTCGACCCATTGCTCGCCAAACTTCATCAACTTGATGAAGACCGCCCCATGCTCGGTCTCCGGGCATTCGTTTGGGACATAGAAAAGACAATCTGATAAAGAAATGCTCCTCCAATCGATCGGAGGAGCATTTTTATTGGAAGCGCCGCTTCCCAGCCTTCTTTCCGTGTTTGTTATTTTTATTTGTAAATCTAAATTTTTTTTTATAATTTTACACTCGAACAAAGACCAAAGAAAGCGATGGTGGTGCGAACGAAGTGAGCACTCTTTCGTCAGTAAGCTTTGTTCACCCCTCAGGAGCCGCTTGCGGCTTCCATCAAAAATTAAGATTAAAACCAACTAAACCATGTACAAGAACTTTCAAAAGCATCTGACAGAAGAACTCGACTCCATAAAGGAAGCCGGATTATACAAAAACGAAAGAATCATCGTGACTCCACAGAGTGCAGATATCAAGGTGGAAGGCACCGAAAATGATGTGCTCAATTTCTGCGCCAACAATTATCTTGGTCTCGCTGACAACACTCGTCTGATCGAAGCTGCCAAAAATGCTATGGACAATCGTGGCTATGGCATGAGCTCCGTTCGCTTCATCTGTGGCACTCAAGACCTGCATAAGCAACTCGAGAAGGCTATCTCTGACTATTTCAAGACTGAAGACACTATTTTATATGCTGCATGCTTTGATGCAAACGGAGGTCTTTTCGAACCTCTCTTTACTGAAGAGGACGCTATAATCTCCGACTCTCTCAACCATGCTTCCATCATTGATGGTGTCCGTCTATGCAAGGCTAAGCGTTTCCGTTATGCCAATGCTGATATGGCAGACTTGGAGCGTTGCCTGAAAGAGGCCGACGAGCAAGGGTGTCGCTACAAGATTATCGCTACCGACGGTGTCTTCTCTATGGATGGTAACGTGGCTCCTATGGATAAGATATGTGAGCTCGCAGAGAAATACAATGCCCTTGTGATGGTAGATGAATCGCACTCTGCCGGCGTGGTCGGCCCGACAGGTCATGGTGTGGCTGAGCAATTTGATTGCTATGGCAAGATCGATATCTTTACCGGCACTCTTGGCAAGGCATTCGGTGGAGCTATGGGTGGCTTCACTACAGGTCCGAAAGAAGTGATCGATATGCTCCGTCAGCGCAGCCGTCCTTATCTCTTCTCCAATTCGGTAGCTCCTTCCATCGTAGGCGCGAGCCTTGAAATGTTCAAGATGCTCAAAGAGTCAAACGAACTCAATGCCAAACTGAAAGAAAACGTCAACTATTTCCGCGACAAGATGCTTGAGGCAGGTTTCGACATCAAACCGACCCAGTCAGCCATCTGCGCCGTGATGCTCTATGATGCAAAGCTTTCTCAGGAATTTGCTGCCGAAATGCAGAAGGAGGGTATTTTCGTGACGGGTTTCTACTATCCGGTAGTGCCGAAGGGTCAGGCACGTATACGTGTGCAGCTGTCCGCCGCTCACGAGAAGGAGCACCTTGACCGTGCTATTGCGGCCTTTATCAAAGTCGGCAAGAAACTCGGCGTTCTCAACAAATAATCCTACTTGCTTGTTTTCTTAAGGAAGATATATCGGCTCGGAGAGCCGGAATTATGTTATAACCCCGGGCTTCAGCCCGGGGAATAAGAAAATATCCTCAGTAGCCTCGGAGAGGCGATTTGTGATAGTTTGATTATTTGTAATTTAATTGAAAAAGGAAATGAAAAAATACATTCTCCCCATAATGCTCCTCGCCATTACGGCGTGCGGAGCTAAAGCCCAGGATAGCGCCGGCAGCTCTCAGCCTGAGCAAGTGATAGCAGTTGCTGATAGAGTTGCTGCCCCAGACTTCACACTAAACGACATCAACGGCAAACCCCTATCACTCTCCGATCTGAAGGGAAAGTGGGTGATACTCGATTTTTGGGGTAGCTGGTGTCCATGGTGTATCAAAGGATTCCCTGCATTGAAGGAAGCCTACAAGCAGTATGATGGCAAGGTAGAAGTGCTTGGCATAGATTGCGGCGACACTGAGGAAGTTTGGAAAGCATCAGTGGCAAGACATGAGCTTCCATGGCTTCAGGTCTACAATCCGAAAACCTCCAACCTCACCAATCAGTACGGTATACAAGGTTTCCCGACCAAGTTCATTATTGACCCGGAAGGTCGCGTCGCCAACGTCACAGTAGGTGAAGATCCCGCCTTCTTCAATGTCCTAAATTCTCTTGTAAAGTGATGGAGATAGGTCTTAAGCATCGTAGTAAAGCCATTGTAGTCCAGCACCTGACAGCCAAAGCCATCGGCAGTGGCGACCTTCCTGTTCTTGCTACTCCCGCTATGATTGCACTTATGGAAAACGCCGCAATGCTCGCCGTCGCTCCTCACCTTGCCGATACCGACACGACTGTCGGCGGCTTCATGGAATGTTCACACCTAAAACCAACAGCCATGGGCGACGAGGTTGAAGCAGAGGCAGTTCTCGTAAAAATAGAAGGCAAATCTCTCCATTTCGACATCACAGCTTTTGCCGGCGACAAAAAGATAGGAGAGGGCCACCACATCCGCTACATAGTAGACCGCGACCGCTTCCTCTCCAAACTCTAATCCAATAAAGACAAAAGCACAAAAGGACATAAGTTCAAAAGTAAAAAGTTACGGCTCGCCTTTGAATTGCTCAAGTCCTTTTGAGCCCTTTTCAAGACATAGGCTACATCTCATGGCACAAGCATAAAGTATCTTATATACGTATTAGAGGCTCAGGATTTTTTTCCTGAGCCTCTTGTAAGTAGGGTTGAAAAGTGTTATATAAGTGACTTTAAATGCAAAGTTACCGATTGCATCTGTATCCTACAAGTCCTTTTAAGTCCTTTTTAATACATAAGCACTTATTTTTAAGACATAAGCACAAAAGGACATAAGAGCAAAAGAAAAAATTATGTGCCTTATGTGCTTCTGTCTAAAAACATGAGCCTTGTGTGCTTCTGTCTAAAAACATGAGCCATGTGTGCTTCTGTCTATAATTAGTATAGTGCTTTTATCTCATATTCAAGTCCGCGTGTATTAGCATCCTCGATGAAGTTTGCTCCGATGAGGTAGACGTGTCGGGAATCCATGGCGTAGCGGCCCGCATAGTCGCGGTCCCGGATCTGTTCCATGGCCTCCTGCAGGCTCTTGTTGTATTTGAACTCGAAGATGTATATGTTCCTTCCAGCGAATACCTCCAAATCTGAGCGTCCTTTGTAACTGTGAATCTCGGCAAGCGCCGGGACTCCGGAAAGAACCGATATGAGGAAGGTGACAGCGCGGTAGGTCGACTCGTTGTGATCTTCGTATGGCAATGCCTTCAGCATCATGGCGAGCCGATTCATGAAGTCCTCGGGACGCCCTTCCGCGAGATCTATCTTGAAGAGAGTGAAGTCAAAGGGGCTGAATGGGTCTGTCGTGTCTGGCACATAGACTTTGAGGAGCTCCTCATAGAATCCTGTCTCAACTTCCTGGTTCGGGAAGCGGAGTTCGTAGAGCTTGGTATCCTTGTTGTAGTCGGCAATGGTGAGGTATCCTGTCTGGAACATCAGTGGAATCGGATTGCGATCGTTGAGTCCTACAGCAATGAGTTCCTTACGAGTACATGACTTTCCGTTGATGTCTGGCGGGAATGTGCCTTGTCTCATGATCCGACGCGCCAGGAACGTCGGTGTGCCGCTGCCAAACCAGTAAGGGTCGATCTCCTTGTTGGCCAATGCTTTCAGTATGCTGTAGGGGTTGTATAGATGTGAACCATCCTCCGTGAAGAGATATCCGTCGTAGAAATACCGAAGTTGATGGAGTGTGGTGTCGAAATCTTCTTTGCGCTTTTCTGAAAGATCCTCTATTCCGTCTCGGAAGTTTTCGATTAGCTCCTCTTCGCTCCAGCCGCATATATCGGCAAAGTCGTCGACCATTGAGATATCGTTGAGATTGTTAAGGTCGCTGAAAATGCTGACCTTGCTGAAACGCGCCACACCGGTGATGAAGGCAAACCGTATGTAACGGTCCATGCTCTTTAGATTGCCAAAGAAACTCTTGAGTATCCACTGGTTTTTATCGAAGATTTCAGGATAGTCCTCGATGTCAAGCAAGGGTTTGTCATACTCGTCAATGAGTATTACCACCTTTCGTCCGGTTTTCTCGTAAGCCGTCTCAATAAGGTGTCGGAAACGCTGTGAGGAAGTGACATTTTCCTCCTCAATTCCATAGATCTTCTCAAATCCTCGTAGAAGGTTGTCAAGAAGCCGTTCCAAACCATCTTCTTTGCTGAAGTTCTCTGAATTGAAGTCAAAGTGCAGTACTGGTGAAGGTGTCCAGTCGAGATCCATGGAGTCTGCAGCGAGTCCCTTGAAAAGCTCGCGACGCCCTTCGAAATAAGCCTCTAATGTAGACAATAGCAGACTCTTCCCAAACCGTCTTGGACGGCTCAGGAACTTGAATTTGCCATTCCTCAACAACGACTTGATATACGCGGTCTTATCCACATATACATAACCTTCCTCGATGAGTTCAGGGAAGGAAGCCATTCCCACGGGGTACTGCAGTTCGCTCATAATCCTCAAAATTTTCGCAAATATACAAAAAAATAGTATATTCTGCAAATAAAGACAAAACCACAAAATCCCGGATTTTTAAGACGTATGCACAAAAGCACATAGAAATTGACCACCTTGGGGTGGTACACCATTGGCAACAAAGTATTATAAAAAACAAAAAAAGCGTGAGGTCCTTACTTCTCTGCCCATCCCGCTATCTGAGGCCCTGGAACTGCCCTATGGAGTAGGATGGACAAAGCAGATGCCTCACGCGTATGATACTTATGTTGACATACCGAACATGCTCACGCATATTCGGTAGCCACCATAGCTTTTCCGCTATGAGCATCTACTCCGATTCTCATCCTTGGCTCCATTTGAAATTTTCCAGGTTTCAGATAGCCAAGAAAGAGCGTGAGTAAACGCTTCCTAAAAAATCTCTACAATCTGCATCAATATTTGCATCTACAAATGCATCTGCCGTTTGTATCAATGGCAAATTTAACGATTCTTTTCCAAACCGCCAAATTTTATATATAAAAAAATCTCTTCCGGGCATTGCCTAAACTCTATATCTACCGTTCCAGGTTTCAGATAACATAGACACAAGCCCTATGGAAGAGATTCTTTTCGATTGCAAAATTACCGATTGTCCCCATATCGTGCAAGTCCTTTTAAGTCCTTTTCAATACAAAAGCACTTATTTTTAAGACAAAAGCACAAAAGGACATAAGATCATAAGAAAAAATATGTGTCTTATGTGCTTCTGTATATAAAGACATAAGCACAAAAGGACATAAGATCATAATAAAAAATATGTGCCTTATGTGCTTCTGTATATAAAGACATAAGCACAAAAGGACATAAGATCATAATAAAAAATATGTGCCTTATGTGCT
>JAIDTL010000050.1 GCA_029060725.1 Muribaculaceae bacterium
GACAACATCTGTGCTGAGAAGATCCGAGCCAATATAATACCAAAGTATAAATCCAAGTCTCTCATCCCATATTGTCATACCTAAAGGATAGCTTTCGAGAATAATTAATTCTGTGAAAATCTGCCAGTTCTTGCGCTTTGATAAGTTCTGAGCCTAACATTTAAGTTCAAGTTGGCAAAAAATATTTACTGCGATCCCCACCACCCCTGCGCCCTCTGCGTGTTCTCCATCCTAAAGTTTTTTCAACTAAATTGAAGAAGAACCCTTTTTATCGCGATAAGGCGCACCCCTCCCCAAAATCCCCTATCTTTGCACCACTTATCAAACATATAATAATTAATCATTGATCGTTGATCGTTAATCATTAATCGTTAATCCCCATGCACAATCCCCTTTCCGGCTTACATTGCCCCGACTTCCGGTTCCGCCTTCAACACCGTGCTCTCTCCCACCGCTCCCTGTATCTTCCTCTCGAGATGAAATATAATTCAAAAATCCAACGTCTTCTAAAAGGAGAATCCCTCCTTTCCGTATTCAATGCCTGTACAATAGAATCCGCCCGGCAAGCATTTGACGAACTGCGCTATTACTATGATTTCGCATTCTGGGCTGCTAAAAAATATTACATCCGCGACCGCGAGGATGCCGACAACATCATACCCCTCGTCCTCAATAATTTCCAACACTATTTCATTGACATCATCCAAAAACGCTTTTACAATCAGCAATTGGGCAGATACATCATAACCAAGTCTTTTGGTAAGGTCGGTGTCACGACTTGCATTCAAGCTTATATATTATGGATGCAGACATATCGGTATTATAAGCACTCATATACCTGTTCAGCATCCGACATCAGCATCCACCCATTGAAGTCAAACCTATGCCGATACCTTCACCGGGACATTGTCCCTTCTGATAAGATGATATTTATTCCCAAGGCTGGCAGAAAAGCCTTCTTCAACACCTTCCGTAGTCCCGACTACATACGTGGCATTGACCTCGGTTATGTCCATTACGCCGACATGTCAAGATGGTACGACCCTGACGACAACAATGCATCTCGCGCCTATTCCGCTGCAACAAGTGCTGTCTTGATGAGTTTCGATACTCTTGTGATCCTCGAAGGCAACATCCCAAAAGAGGAGCAATTTCAGATGGAGAAACATCAAAGCTTCGCCATCCCTTATCACATCAGGCTCAAGCTACTTGAACACCTCACAAATAATCCATTTTTCCTCGACCATGTGGCTATGGCAAACACCCCTAATATCTTTGACTCACACCTGCTGCACATTAACCTCGACCATACATATAAAGACTCGAAAAGAATCCGCATCCTACCTCTACCGCCAAAAGCACAGCCGATTTTTCACTCATGATATTCTATCGGTGTTTTCGGTTCGGTGCCAAGACCAAGGGTATTGGATTTCTGAAATCTCCCCTTTAGGAGCAGTAGGACTTTTTTGACTTTTTTGTGGGATAAGGGGATTCCCGATAAAAATGGCACTAACTTTGCATTTGGAAATCCCAATCATCGTATGCTAATCCGAAATAATCGGTACGCGTTGTGAAGCCATAATGACTTGGTGGTGCGTATCAATTATACATTATGAATTATGCATTATGAATTGATAAAGGGTTTCCTCACGGAGGAGGACGGCTCAAATAGGCCCACTCCGCGCCTGACTCAGCGGTTCTGCTTTTCGCACTACGCATCACGCACCATGCGCAACGCAACACCCCGAAGCCCGGAAAGAGCACAATGACTTACTGCCACAAACCAATGGAGTTTCTAATTCGCTTCTTCTCTCCAAGTCGCGAAGCCGTTTCCGCCTGCAGCCTTTGCTGCATAAAAACGAATCTCCATGACAGGTCACCGCATCAACCAATGCTGGAACCGGTCTTGCCCTCGGGAGGACGGCTCAAATAGGCCCACCATCGCACAGGCCGGCATCCCACATTGTATCGCTGAACGCATCACGCGCTACGCAAAACGTTGATCCTTGACCTAAAGAGTATCGACATTTGGGCCGGCGGCATGACCGTATCCGTCGCCTTATACTCCCTCGCCAAATGGTGGCGAGGACCCCCTTTAGAATTAAAGGCGCGTGGCAGAGCATTACATGCTCCGCTACGCGTCTTCTCTTTTTTAATTAGCTAACTTATAGATACGTAAGGGAAGGATTGGGAGTGCGACCATCCATAAGAGGGTGGAAAAGGCCATTTGCAGACAGGAGACCCCATGTGTTGGCATTTCTGACCTTTATTGGCTCGTCTATATCGTCGGATATTTCCAACTCATCGAAGATTGGATCTATAAGGATTCGGGCATAAGGACTGTAAAAACCCATTTTGCCGTCTTTCACCAGGACGGCGTAGCCGTTTTGATTGTAGGCTCGGTCATAGTTGCAGTCTGCGATGACCTGACCTTTCGGAGATATGACGCCTCCGTTATCATTATAATAGACAAGATAGTAGCCTCCGTTATCTTCGGCTTTGCGGTATGGTCCAGACTCTCCTCCGATCTCGGAATCAACAGCATACAGGTCCTCTCCTCTTATGATGAAGGGTGATGCGTAGATAAACGGAGAGTCGTAGGCACTGGCTTTCACAAGCTCCACAGACAGCATCTCGTCTGGGATAACATCATCAGCGAGATTGGATTCATCTATGAATTTGTGAGAGAGTTCATCTAAGACTATATCGCGAGAGGATCGTCTGGTATTGGAATCTACAGCATTGTCATCTATGAAGATGGGTGCTATTCGGATGAAACTGTCATCGACGAAGATAGCTAGGTCTTTGTTTTCTGTAACGATTTCCTCAAGTACTGCCCTACTTTCCTCTACGATGGCTTCCTTCTCTGCGATGAGGGTATAGTCACCATAGGCGAGATGTTTGGCGATGATACGAATGATATTCCGAACGGTCTCTTCCTTGCTGCTTCCGTGGAAGATAGCGATAGGCGTTTCTGTAACTTTCCCGGTGCGTCCGTCCGGATCCTGCTCTGAGATGATGTAGTTAAATTTAGACATTGTTTTTGTGTAATATAAAATTGAGTTTAGAATTTCACTAATTTAAGTTTCGCTTGTTCTTGTATGTTGAAGTGCAATCCCTTAGCGCAGGAACTGCGCTTTTTCTCTGCGCACTCCGGGCGATGCGTAGCAGCCCGCAATCATTGCGTGCTTGCCAAAACCAAGTCGGGAAGCTATAATTGATTGTTAATCGTTTATTGTTAATAGTTTCTCAGCGAGCCCTTTGCGCCTTTGCGTGAGTTATTTAGTACTTGCGAAACTTGAATAAAGTTACAGACGCGATGAGATATTTCGGCGATAGATGGAGTGCCCGGATTGGGAGAGGAGCGTTTGAATACGAGCGATTCGCTGAGTCTGGGTTGCGTCTGTGTCTGAGACCGCATTAGAAAGATCTTCCTTGATGTCGAATGATCCGATACCAGTTACGGGAAGGTATTCTTCCCAGTGGACAGGAACTTGATGGTAGCGTCCGTCTCCGCCATATTTCTCGACGTAGGTGGTGCGAGGCTCTGTGCGGAATCCATAGGCACGGACCTGAATTGTGGCTTCTGCACTATCCGAGGAATCATCTACTGATTTTTCAGTTTTGAGTATACAGTCAGTGACACAGTCTGGGTGTTTAAATCTGTTTACTCCCCAAAAGTTTGCGAGTGCTTCGTGTTCCCAATAGGCGCTTTCTCGTTTCATATCTCTACCGTAGATATTTTCGTGTGAACGAATTTGCTGATACATAGGCACTGCGAGTAAAGGAGCAAATGCGAAGTAGATAGCGCGGAAATGAGCGGCGTTGATTCGACAAAAGTCTTCTGCCGCGCGGTCAAAATTATAGCTTTGATATTGTGCCGGATTCATATCCATTTCCTCAGCTTGCATGTGGTCGGCAATGATTATGTTGATCATACGTGATTTTTCAAAGTCAAAGTCGTCACCGAAGCCTTCTGATTTATCTTCAAGGATGCTCATGATACTGTTTTGAGCAAGAGGTGTGAAGAGGAGGGCGAATTGCTGATTGTTGTTACGATTCGATGTATCGAAGGCAATTTCGAAATCTTCGTTTGTCATCATCGCATAGTCAGCCTTCATATCCCGAGCCTTGTGTTTGAGCGAAACTTTTTTCGCCCATTTTCCTACTCCGGTTTTTGACATAAAGTTGCCTTTAGTGCGAAGGAAGGTAAGATCAGGAGCAGCAGTGTTGCCGTAAATCAGCCTCGTCTTTTTATAATATTCGGGCACCGGGCGTTTGATAGTGGCTGTAAGAGTCTCGGAGCGACGTTCTGTTCGATATTTTCCGTCAGATCCACGAACGGTTTCTGTCCATTCGATGGTCAGTTTGCCTGTGTATTCTTTTTCGCCCCACTCCATTTTTTTAGTGCGGCAGATCACAAAGGGATTACCGTTGATTAGGCCTGAATGGGAGAAGAGTACAGATCGCTCAGCATTGAATGATTCGTCCCAGCCATAGATAACTTTGAGGTCTTCGAGGCGCTGAGTTGTGAAGAATGGGTCAAACTCGAGGCGAGGAACGGTCCTCGTCATCATTCTCGTGAATATTTCCCAGTCGTAGAGACTATTGAGCGGAGCCATCTGTTGCCATGCGGACTCAAGGAGGGCATCATGGTAAGACTGCTTATTATCTCTATCGGCCTTGAGGGATTTTAGCTTGGGATGAACCTTACTAAGTAATCCCCAAAGCGAAACCAGTACACAAGCAAGAAGACCTATCCCTTGACCGGGATTGTCATGGGTGAAACCTATAATGGAAAATATCACACCCGCTATAACGACAAGCCAAAGGATCACGCATAGAATTGTCCAGTGGGTAATTTGTCTGTTGAGACGTCTAATTGCACCTACTGTGTCCTCTATATCCGCACAGGTTTTGCGATTGAGTTCCACATTGACATCAGCTTCAGCAGCCACTTGGGCAAATGTAGACTCGCAAACAGATTTAAATTTTTCTTTGAAAACGTTGACGTATTCGTCAAGCGGATCGTAGATGTCGTTTTTCATCAGAAGAATTTTGCACGAGCCATCTCGCGGGTTTCATTCGAAACAGTGAAAGGAATACGGGTGGTATAGCCCTGCTTTGCAGCGACAATCATCTTCGTGGGCCATGAGAAGATGTCGGTGTTCCACTGTGTCACACGGCTGTTATATACAGTTCTGGCAGCCGTTATTTCGCGCTGTAGATAATTATTTTGTTGCATCGCGTCCGCAATGGCATTATGGGCTTTAAGCTCGGGGTAAGCTTCCACTTGAGGAAACAGTCGGCCGAATGCAGAGTTTACCTGCTCCACTACCTCATTTCTATTGGATTCGTCTACCCTACCGCCACTGCGTAGTGCTGCTACGGCGGTCATTACCGTGGAGTCGAGCTCTATAGCACGATTCACCAGGCCTACAACGTTTTGGAGAATCTGAACGCGCTGCTCAAGATAATTATCAATGTTTGAGGCTTCGGCTTGGATTTTCTGTTCCAGTTGTTGAAAATAATTCTTGGCGTTTATCTTCAAAAAAATGAAAATTACTCCGGGAAGTATGCCGACAAGGCAACCAATGAGAATGGTCTTTCCAGGATCATCCACATCGCCTACAAGAGCATAAATGATTACAAGAATAGGAATAGTTATCCAAAGTGCGATTTCAAACAGTGTAGAGCCAAATCCTACTTCCACAGGGAGCTGACGATTGATTACTCTTACGTCTTGACCCTGATCATTGACCGGACCGGTCATTTCATCTAATAAATTAGCCATCTTTTGATTAGTATTTAGAGGTTATACAAAATTAATCTTACACTGAGAATTGATTCCGGCTTGTAGGATTCGCAATCTAATCTTTCTTCACGAAATATACTGATTAGAAATTTTACGAATTTTTATCACCTTCGACAAACCTGCTGACGCATTTCAAATGAGTTTTGTAATGCAAAAATATAGACTTTTTTTGAAAAATCCTAGCTTTTTATTGTCCATATTGTCCATAACCGAATTACACACACAAAGCTGCAAATATAAAAAAGCGTGCAGCTATATGTGCTACACGCTTAATGCTTTTAGGGCGCAGGCTGGACTTGCTTTAGCTTGGGCGAAGCCAAAGCCTGCTTTCCATATTAGTAGGAGTGGGGATCTTCTTCGATGTCTTGGGGGGTCATCGGGGTGGCGTTCATCTTGCTCCAGACGTACCAGATGTAGAGGATTACGACGGGGACAAGCAAGGATACCCAGGACATTACTGTCAATGTGAATTGTGTGCTGCTGCTGTTGGCAATCGTAAGGGAAGACTGTGGATCGGTGAGCGAGGGCATGTAGCTTGTGTTGTTGTAGGCGAGGTCGCACAAGAGGCTTACGATGGTGATGATGGTGCCTATACCTGTCCACCATATTCCACCTTTGTATTCCTTCTTGAAGGCTGTCAACGCATATCCTACAAGCACGAGTACTACACCTATTAGCAACGCTGCAAGTATCCACCACATTTCAATCAAGTTTATAGCATATTTGTATTCTACTGCCACTACCTGTCCGTTGGCATCCACTGTGTAACCATTTGCTGTTAGCACTACCCAAAGAAGAGCAAGGAAGAGTACTACAAAGATGAGACCATTCAAGAGAGCTTTAATTCTCAAGGCATTGAACACCTTCGGTCCATCGTCGATGGAATTCATCAGATAGAGGGCTGCATTCATGCGCGCGAGGAAGAAGAGTGTGAAACCTACCAGAAGATTCTTCCAGCTTGCGATAGCCTCAAGTCCATGTGTGGAAGCCCATACTGAGATGACGGGTGAGTTGCCGTCGAGGATGTTGCCGCGAGTTACGGTGAATTCACCTCCGAAGAACAGAATACCCACTGCCACGCCAATAAGCACGCAACCTACAACGCCATTGATGAGAAGGAAAGCATCGTATGTGCCTGTTCCATAGAGATTGCCTGTCTTGCGACGGAATTCATAGCTGACAGCCTGCAGAACGAAGCTGAAGAGGATTGCCATCCAGAGCCAGTAGGCACCGCCAAACGATGTAGAATAAAAGAGGGGGAAGGATGCAAAGAAAGCTCCGCCAAACACCACAAGAGTGGTAAAGGTAAGTTCCCATTTGCGACCGAGTGAGTTTACTATAAGGTTCTTAGCCATCGAACCGCGGGTCTCGAGCAAAAGGCTCTGACCACCCTGTACGAACAGCATGAATACGAGGACTCCTCCGAGCACTGCTATAAGAAGCCACCAATATATTTGTAATGTTTCCATTGTTTTCAGTTTTTGAGTTGTGGAGTTATGAGATTATTCGGTGATTTCTTTATTGGTGCCTTTCTTGACTTCATTGACCATAATTGAGATTTCAGCTGCAATGAGAGCTGCAAAGACAATGGCAAAGAGCCAGAATGTGAGCTGAACCGATTCTGCTGTCACAGCTGATACGGCTGCCTGAACAGGAAGAATATCCTGGATGGTCCATGGCTGACGTCCTACTTCCGCTACAATCCAACCGGCTTCGCTACAGATCCACACCACAGGGATACTGAGAATGCCGACCCAGCGTGCAAGACGAGTATCAAACCAAACAGGTTTCTTATACACAATGAATAGTGCCACCAAGAGGAACAGCAGCAGATAACCTCCGGCAATCACCATTATATGGAAAGCATAGAAAGTAAGGGCTACCGGCGGAACCGCATCCTCCGGAGAATTGAAATAACCATAACCAAAGAATGAATAGTTGGCTTTGATTCTCTCAAGTGCATTTGCAAGCGCTGCTTCATCGCCAGCCTTGCGGGCAGCCTCATAGTCACGAAGAGCCTGCTGAGCTGCCTTACCAATCTCTATTCTCTGAGCGTAGCTAATAGTATTGATTGTGTCGCCCTGCGGAGTCAATGCAACGCCGTCGATGAGATCGTCGATACCGGGAACGAAGCTATTGGCATCATGATTGGCAAGTATGGAAAGTCCTTTGGGGATAGCAATCTTACACTTGACGTCTCTTTCCTTTTCATCTACGATACCGAAACCAATAAGCTCCTGACCTATCTCGCCACGATAGAGACCCTCCATGGCGGCAAGTTTCATAGGCTGAACGCGTGCTACCTGAACAGCGGAACCATCACCTGTCCACATCGTGAAAACCATACCGATGAGACCAATCCAACCTGCAACTTTCACAGAATCTTTAGCCATCTGCATGTTCTTGCCTTTGGCTGCGATGATACAACTAACACCAATTACGAAAACAGATGCGAGCACCCAACCGCTTGTCACTGCATGGAAGAATTTGTTGATAGCCACCGGAGAAGTAGCGACAGCTATGAAATCAGACATCACATTGCGCATCTGATCGGGGTCAAATTCCATTCCGACGGGATATTGCATCCAAGCATTGGCGATGAGAATCCAAAGAGCTGAAAGGGAAACGCCAATTGCTACGAGCCAAGTTGATGTGAGGTGAAAACCTGCCGATACCTTCTTCCAACCGAAGAACATAACGGCGAAGAAGGTAGCTTCCATAAAGAAGGCAAGAAGCCCTTCTATGGCAAGTGGAGCTCCAAAGATATCGCCTACAAACCAGCTGTAGTTCGACCAGTTGGTACCGAACTCAAATTCAAGGATGATACCGGTAGCGACACCAATTGCAAAATTGATGGCAAATAGAGTCATCCAGAATTTCGTTGTCTTAAGCCATTTCTCGGATTTGGTGCGATAATAAATCGTCTCCATTACGGCTACGATGAGGCTTATTCCGATCGTCAGCGGAACAAAAAGCCAGTGGACTATGGCGGTCAATGCGAACTGAAGTCGCGACCAGTCGACTACTTGAATTAAATCTTCCATGGGTTTATTTTAGTTTTTAAGTTTTGTAGTTGTGGAGTTGTGGGGTTGTGAGGTTGTGAGGTAGTGAAGTTGTGAGGTTGTGGGGTTTGGAGTTGTGGAGATTTCAGCGGGAGGTGAGTTCGGTGGCTACTGCACGGGCGCGGTCGTCGTCGTTGTCGTAGTTTTCTTCTAATAGATTGGGAAAGAAGAAAAGCTTAAAAACGAGAAAGAGTATCGCCACTTTTATTAAGATTATAGCCCAGAGTTTTCGCCCGACAGTCATGTTTTTGAAACCGTCGACGTAGAAGTCAAATACCTTACGAGCTTTTATGCTTAAACTTTCCATACGCTACTAATTCACTTTATAGGGCAAAGTTAATAAACGTGAATGAAATATGCAAATTTTTAACTAATTTGGTGCATAAAAGATAAAAAAAAGAGGACGCACGAGCCGTGCGTCCATTACCGCAGGCCGGAAGGCCTACTTTCTTACTTCATGTCTTTTGTGGCGCCATTGACTTTGAGCGCATCGTATGCTCGGGCTGCTTTGGCGCGGGCTTCTTCTACAGAGGCTCCTCGGGCGAGGATCACACCCATACGACGATGACCATGCACCTCCGGCTTGCCAAATATGCGAAGTTGAGTGCCCGGCTCAGCAAGTACAGCCTCAAGATTGTCGAATTCCACACAGTCGGTGTCTCCTTCAAGTACGATGGCTCGAGAAGCTGAAGGTCCATAAAAATCGATGGCAGGAACAGGAAGCCCAAGCACGGCACGCGCATGAAGAGCAAACTCCGACATATCCTGAGATATCATTGTCACCATTCCGGTGTCGTGCGGACGAGGGGATACTTCGCTGAAAATCACTTCGTCGCCTTTGATGAAGAGTTCCACACCGAAGATGCCATAGCCACCAAGTGCGTCGGTCACTTTCTTGGCGATCTCTTGTGCCGATTCAAGAGCTTTCTCCGACATCAGCTGAGGCTGCCAAGAATAGCGATAGTCACCTTCGATCTGAATATGACCTACCGGTTGGCAATAGACAGTTCCGGAAACTGTGCGGACAGTCAGCAAAGTAATTTCATAGTCAAAATCTATGAAACCCTCTACAATGACACGTCCGGCACCTGCACGTCCACCTTCCTGAGCCTCTTTCCAAGCGTGATCAATCTGATCCGGACTCTTGATGACACTTTGCCCATGGCCTGAACTGCTCATGATGGGCTTAACGACACATGGGATACCGATTTCTTTGACGGCC
The DNA here is from genome assembly GCA_029060725.1 of Muribaculaceae bacterium. Classification (GTDB taxonomy): domain Bacteria; phylum Bacteroidota; class Bacteroidia; order Bacteroidales; family Muribaculaceae; genus Lepagella. The sequence goes on from JAIDTL010000050.1 coordinate 10,100, forward strand.
TCGTCAAATTCCTCACGAGTGGAGGCAAATCGATAGGGTGAAGTTTTGATTCCAAGGTCTTCATGAGCAAGGCGACGGATACCTTCACGGTTCATCGTGAGCCATGCAGCGCGAGCAGTAGGAGTCACATTGAATCCTTCTTTCTCAAGTTCTACAAGTGTCGGGGTAGCAATAGCCTCTATTTCAGGGATAATATGGTCCGGGCGTTCAAGCTCGACGATGCGACGCAGTTCATCGCCATCAAGCATGTTGAATACGTAGCATTTGTGTGCCACCTGCATTGCGGGCGCATTGGGATATTTGTCGCATGCTATAACTTCTACGCCGAAACGCTGGAGTTCGAGAGCGACTTCTTTGCCAAGTTCGCCACTTCCAAGGAGCATCGCTTTGCATCCCTTGGGGGTCATTACGCTTCCAATTTTTGACATAATTTTCGTTAATGCATAATTCATAATGCTTAATGCATAATCAATCTTAAGCTTCTCACCCCCATCATGAATAAGCAATGTAGCTTAAAATCGCGCATCATACATTATAAAGGTTTTCGTTTAAAATGCAAAATTAATGAATTTCGGCTATACGTACAAGCGCATTGGCAATTTATTAGATTAGATTTTATTTTGAGGTGAGTTTGAGGGAGGCTGGTTTGAGTCCTTTGGCAGTTGCTTTCAGCGTAGAGGCACCTTTGCGGTCAGTGGATTTCACTATTGCCATCGCGCGACCTTTCCAAGTTGTGGCTTTTGAATCGAAATATGGATCCGGATCCTTAAGGAGAGCGTTTCCGGCAGCTTTCAGCAATGCATTTCCCGAAACATTAAACTCTACCGGGAACTCAGCATCAGGCACTACCCTACCATCAGCATCCACGACCTCGACAATGACGTATGCGAGATCTTGATTATCAGCCGAGAGTGTAGTCTTATCAGGAGTAAGGCGGATTGCAACCGGGTCGCCGGCTGTAGATAATGTGACTGTCTCCACTTCATTTCCTCCGGCATCTACACCTGTAGCCTTCAACGTGCCTGGGGCGTATGCCACCTCAAAGACAGCCATACAATCTTTTGCTTCGCCTGCCTCCTTTTCTCCTATCAGAGTATCATTGAGATAAAGACGAACTTTGGGATAACGGCTCATCACCTCTACCTCAATAGGCTTGCCTTCATGACCTTTCCAGTTCCAAGACTCCCATGTGGGCCATACGCTCCACATTGTGGTCTTCACTTCTCCATAATAGCCGTTGGGTTCGCGAACTGCCATGTAGAGTTTATTATCATCGTTATAAAGCATATCGCGATAGTGAGAAATTGGTTTACGCCAACCTGTAATGTCCACATCGCCGCAATAAGAGCCATGCCATGGCCATTGATAAGCCATCCATTGCTCTCCTTCGGTCTCCCCTTTATAGAAGTAGCGACCAAGTCCTGATTCACCAAGATAGTCGAGACCGGTCCATACGAAATCGCCTATCACGTATGGATTTTCCTTCACCTTGTGCCAATTGGAAGCGGCATCGCGCGGATAAGACTCTGTCTGCCACATTATACGTTCAGGACAGCGCTCGTGGTCGCTCTCAGACTTGTGTATCATATAATTATAGCCTACAATATCAAGAGCTTCCGCATGAGGATCATAAATCTCCCAGTCACGGTCCCATGCACAAAGAGCCTCTGTCACAGGGCGCGTCGGATCAAGGCGACGACATTCATTGGCAAAACTACGAGCCGTAGAGACAACTCCAATGTGTTTGCGTTCGATCACCTCGTTGCCGATACTCCAGGCAATGATTGAAGGATGGTTGCGGTCGCGACGAACCATATCCCCGACATCCTTCACACCCCATTCATCAATCCAGAGGTGATAGTCATCGGCATTCTTTTGATCTCTCCAGCCGTCGAAAGCCTCGTCAATGACAAGGATTCCCTGACGGTCGCATTCATCAAGGAAGGCGGGAGAAGGAAGATTATGGCTTGTGCGGATCGCATTAAAACCGGCTTCTTTCATAAGACGAACCTTTCTCGCCTCAGCTGCATCAAAAGAGGCTGCTCCAAGCATACCGTTGTCATGGTGCACACACGCACCATTCAATAGCATGGGCTTGCCATTAAGCTTAAAGCCTTCTTCTGCTGAGAAAGATATAGTGCGGATACCGAATTTCTCACTTACTCTATCAAGAATCTTCCCGTCATTTTTGAGAGTAACTTTCATTGTATACAATGACGGAGAATCAGGACTCCAGAGCTTAGGATCCTTAATCTCCATCTTTCCGTTGACAGACATCTTAAATGCATGCATTGATTTCTCCGTCGACATTACCTCAGTGCCTGACGGATCTATGACCGTCATATCCACTTCAAAATCTTGCAGATTTTCACTTCCTTCGATATCGTAAGAGTAATTTATAACCGCTTTTGATGGTGTTATCTCCTTAGTAGAGATGAACAGTGACCATGGAGCTATAGCGACCTCCCCTGTCTTGATCAGACGGACGTGACGGTAGATGCCGGAACCGGTATACCAGCGTCCGCTTCTGCCATGGGAACTATCCACATCCACTTCAATGGTATTCACACCTGCGTGGAGATAAGGAGTTATGTCATATATGACTGATGAATAACCGTATGGACGGAACCCGACTTCCTTTCCATTGACTTTTAGTGTCCAGCGTTCATATACACCCTCGAAAAGAAGTGAATATTTCGAATCTGCGAGATCTTTGGCAGTGAGGTCAATCTTCTTCTCATACGTACCCTTTCCTCTGATGACGAAGCCACCCTCATTGTGGGCAGATGCCTTAGCATCAAAAGGGAGCTCGATGCTCCAGTCGTGCGGAAGATCGACTGTCTTGGTGAAGGGCTGTACCGTAGACCCAGAATCAGGCACAAGGGAGAAAGTCCAGCCATTGTCAAGGAGACGGGACTCTCGTGAAAACGCCGGGAGGGCGATGGAAGCGGCAATCGCCGCCATAATCATTTTGTGTTTAAGCATGGTGTTGTTATTTATTGCATTTTGAAACAGCAGGCTGGAAAGCCTACTTTCCATTAATATTTGATTTCTGACCAGGAAGGAGGATTGACGCCAAGGAGGTGGCGCACGAAGAAGTCGAATCGTTTATGCTCGCCAAACGACTCGCCCATGGTGTGAGCTGCTCCGGGAATTACTACGAGCTCAAAATCTTTATTGGCCTTGATCAGCGCATCGGCAACTTGCATTGTGGATGCAGGATCTACATTATCGTCAAGCTCACCGACCACCAACATCAAAGGACGCGACAGGAGATGGGCGTTTTCAACATTGGATGCCTCTATATAACTTTCGTCTATAGGATACCCAAGCCACTGCTCATTCCACCAGATCTTGTCCATACGGTTGTCATGGCAACCGCAAGCTGAATATGCGGCTTTGTAAAATTCGGGATGGTGAAGGACGGCAGTCGTGGACTCCTGTCCACCGGCAGATGCACCGAAGATACCTACACGATCTACATCCATATATGGGTATTTCTCACCGGCCGCCTTTATCCATGCTATATGGTCCGGGAGACCGGCATCAACAAGATTCTTGTAGCAAACATTTTCAAACTCTCGTGAGCGGAATGACGTACCCATTCCATCTACCATCAACACAATGAATCCAAGCTCAGCAAGCGCACTCATATTGCGATTGAGACCAACAAAAGATTTGGGAACATACTGATCGCCCGGACCCTGATAGATATATTCGATTACAGGATATTTCTTATTCTCATCAAAATTGGATGGACGATATATGACACCCCACATATCAGTTTTGCCATCCCTACCTGGAGCGACAAACACCTCCGGAGCCTTCCATCCGGCATCAATGAGGGCTGACAAGTCGGCTTCAGCCACCATCATCAGTTCCTTGCCGGAAGAGGCATCGCGCAGACAAGTGACCGGAGCGGTCGAGACAGTGGAATAAGTATCGACAAGATATCTGTAGTCAGGGGAGAAAACGGCTCTATGATTACCGGACTCGGGAGTAAGATCGGTCATTCCGGAGCCATCGAAATTTATCACATAATATCGGATGAAATAAGGATCTTCATCCTTGTTGACTCCATTTGCCGAGAAATAGATCTTGCCATTTTTCTCATCGACATTCACTACATCGCGGACATACCAATCGCCCTTAGTGATCTGATGGGACGGCTTGCCTGAAGCGCGATCATACATGTAAAGATGATTGTAGTTGTCGCGCTCGCTGCTCCAAATGATTCTTTTGCCATCATCAAGATAATGGCGGAAGATGCGAGAATAATTGACGTATTTATCATGAGACTCCTCTATAAGAGGCCGCACTGCACCGTCAGAAGCCGACATTTCAAGCACACGGTAGTTTTTATGTCCGCGCTCATTGTACTCAAAAGTTATAGCCTCACTATCAGAGTTCCATTGAGGACCCCATATATCATATTGATGGTCGAATAGTTTTGTGTCAGGGATAATAACAGAATTATTCTCTACATCTACGATTACAGGCATCTTAAAGCGAAGTTCATCACCGGGTTTTGCATATTCCTGCTTGTGGAGGATCGGTTGGCAACCCTTCGCCGGAGAAGACTCAACATAGTAGACAAAACGCTTTTCTACCGGACGAATTTTATTTACTGCAAATTTCTTGCTATCTGGCGACCAATATATATATGAAGAGTAATAGTTGCCGATTGTTCCGTCAGTGGTAAGTTGGGAAACTTGTCCGGTGGCAACATCACGCAAAAAGAGGTTATTGTCGCGGATAAAAGCAACTTTGCTACCATCCGGAGAAGGAACCGGAGGAAAATCTTTTTCCTCATCTACTACCATCCAGTGAGGTTGAACCGGAGGAGCAGGGATCTCTCCCCTATCTATCAGATGGTTCTTACCGCTTTTGATAAATGTCCACATGCGTCCACTCCGATTGAACCAAAGAGTGTCAAGATTTTCAGAAACTTTCAGTTGCTCAATTCCAAGACGATTATCGTTAACATCATCTATTCCTTTTGCCCTCAATTCTCCTGCCATCGCTTTATGGTCGAACAAATCCATACGTTTCTGCCGATTGGCATCAACAAGACTATAAGACTTCGAGCCATCCTGCTTTTCATCGACATACCAAAATTTGCCGGTGCTTCCTATCCATTGCGGATAGACCCTGGCATTAGGCACATAGCCATTGTTGTATTTCTCAGCGAGTCCGAATGCACGGTTATAGTCTTCAAGCGTTCCCTGAGCCGCTGACTGCAAAGACAATGCGAGAGATGCGATGGCGAGTAAAAAATGGGGCTTTTTCATATTTTGATGTATTTAGAATGCAAAGTTAAATAAAATAATTTAGAATTGAGAATTTAGAATTGAGAATTATTTTAAGATTGAGCCTTTTGGGGTGTGAAATTGTTATAATGGAAGTTAATAACCTTTATCACTTGAAATATTATGAAAATATCTGATCGAGTAAGACACTTTTTCCACGTTGTGTCGAATGTAAGGCCTATCGTATGGATAGGGTCATATATTGCATTAATGCCGGTTTTTGCTTTGATTTATTGGGCGCTTCCCGATGGACAGTTCAGAATTCCCGATGGTGCCGGGACAGACTTCGGATCGTGGCTGTACTATAGCATAGTTACTATCACCACACTTGGGTTCGGTGATTATACACCGGCTCATGGATGGGCTCAGTGTGTCACTGCAGTCGAAGTTATGTGCGGATTGACCATCTTAGGATTCTTCCTGAATGCAGTAGGCTCAATGAAGTCGGAGATTGACGTCACCTCTGAGATTGAGAAACAGCGTCAACTTCATTCAGCCCAAGAAAAGGGAAAACTTATAAAGATGAAAGCTTTGCTATTGAAGCGTCTTGACACATTCATTTATAATTGTGAGAATAACGTGTCGGAGCAAGTGCTGACACGCTCGGCATTCAACATTTCGCTTGCCCTTGACTCGCTGCAGACTCACGTAGACTTGACGGAATGGCCTGAACTTTTGGAAAATTGCTTTACTCTCGTAGCAGATTGCCAGATATTCACTGATGAAAGACAGATAGGAGAAACTTCCGACACTCCTAAGATAGATTTTACGAGTCAGGCGGCTGAGACAGCACGAAAGATACAGACATTGCTGTCAACTATCAACGATTAGCGATCAGAAATCAACGAATAAAGATTTTTGAGGGGATTGATGATTGGAATTTGAGGATTTTTTGTTAATTTTGCATTGGAAAAGCGTTTTTACTTTTCCAATGCAATTAAAGTTGTTTAAACAACTTCAATTTTATTACCCAATAGACAATGCAGAACACGTCAAAAGTTACTAAAGAGATGGCCCTCGAATATCACGAGGAGGGCAAACCGGGGAAAATTGAAATAGTCCCCACCAAACCATACGCATCACAACATGACCTTGCGCTTGCTTATTCGCCCGGCGTAGCATATCCATGCCTGGAAATTGAAAAAAATCCGGAAGATGCTTATCGCTATACAGATAAAGGGAATCTCGTAGGCGTCATCAGCAACGGCACTGCCGTGTTAGGTCTTGGCGATATTGGTGCATTGGCAGGAAAACCGGTAATGGAAGGGAAGGCATTGCTTTTTAAGATATTTGGAGGCTTAGACGCATTTGATATAGAAATCAACGAGAAAGATCCTGAAAAAATCATTCAGATAGTAAAGGCAATCTCTCCGACATTTGGAGGTATCAACCTTGAAGATATAAAGGCTCCGGAATGCTTTGAAATTGAGACGCGACTGAAAGCAGAGTGTGACATTCCAATCATGCACGACGACCAGCATGGCACTGCCATCATTTCTGCAGCCGGACTTCTCAATGCCCTTAAGATCCAAGAGAAAAAGATTGAGGATATACGTCTTGTAGTGAATGGCGCAGGAGCTGCAGCCATCAGCTGCACACGCCTCTATGTCCAGTTAGGTGTGAGACGGGAAAATGTAGTGATGTGCGACTCCAAAGGTGTCATCAGAGCCGACAGGGGAAACCTTAATGATCAGAAAAAAGAGTTTGCCACCACTCGCGATCTTCATACATTGGCGGAGGCTATGGTTGGCGCTGATGTATTCTTAGGTCTTTCTGTAGCAGACGTAGTGACACCGGAAATGGTATTGTCAATGGCAGATAAGCCAATAGTATTTGCGCTTGCGAATCCCAATCCTGAAATAGATTATAATCTTGCCGTCAAGACTCGACCCGACATCATAGTAGCAACCGGAAGGTCGGATTATCCCAACCAGATTAACAATGTCATCGGATTCCCTTACATCTTCCGTGGCGCACTCGATTGTGGAGCCACAGGCATCAACGAGGCAATGAAGATAGCCGCAGTGCATGCCATTGCAGCCCTCGCAGAGCGCCCCGTCCCTGCAGTGGTGGATGAGGCTTACGGGATGAACAACATTAAATTTGGCCGCGACTACATCCTTCCCAAAGCACTCGACCCACGTCTGCTTCTTTGTGTAGCACCGGCAGTAGCTAAAGCTGCCGCAGAATCAGGCATTGCCAAACGTCCTATCAATGATTGGGACGCATATCAGGTGAGACTTCGCACTCTTATGGGCGACGACGGAAAGATGATGCGCCGAATCACAGAGATAGCCCGCCAGACACCAAAACGAGTAGTCATTTGCGAGGGTAATATGGACAACATGCTCCGCGCAGCTGTCAGAAGTCACCATGAGGGGGTTTGCAGGCCTGTCGTGCTCGGAAATGAGGAAATGATAGAGAAGCGAGCAGAACGTCTTGGCTTGTCGCTCAAAGGCGTTGAAATCATCAATCCTCGCCATGACCGGGAAATGGCGACCCGCGAACGCTACGCGAGAATTCTTGCAGAGAAAAAGGCCCGCGAAGGATTTTCCTACGACTTGGCGCTTGACAAGATGTTTGAACGCTCTTATTTCGGCATGATGATGGTGGAGACCGGAGATGCCGATGCTTGCCTATACTCATCTTTTGCTGCAGGAGAGTCTGCGGCCAGCGATGTAGTATCGATCATCGGACTGCAAGACGGCTTCAGTCATTTCGCCACTATGCATATTCTGAACACCCGCAAGGGAACTTACTTTATAGCTGACACGGCAGTGAATCCGGATGCTGACGAAGCAGCATTAGTGGATATCGCCCGTCTCGCTGACCACACTGTAAGATTCTTTGCAACGGAACCTGAGATTGCGATGCTTTCGTATAGCAATTTCGGATCATCTAAGCATGAAGAGGCTACGATGGTGTCTAAAGCCGTAGCAGAGCTTCATGAGAAATATCCGGATGTGAACGTAGATGGCGAGATGCAAGTGGAATATGCTATTGACACAGAACTTCGCGACCATACATATCCTTTCAATACTCTTAAGGGCAAGAAAGTGAATACTCTCGTATTCCCAAATTTGACTGCTGCCAACACCACCACACAGATGCTGCTTAGCATGGGGGTAGGTTCAATCATCGGTCCTATCCAGATGGGACTAAAGAAGCCGGTCTACTTCACAAACAGCAATGCCTCAGAGAGAGAAATCATCGACTTGGTGACAATTGCCGCCATCGATGCCATCACTTTAGAGAAAAAGTAAGACATTGACGTTTTTCAAGAGTAATAATATTTTATATTAACCTAAAGTAATTTTCTTAGTTATGTATCAGAGACAAGTTACATTCAAGGAGGCAGTAGAGAGAGCACTCAAAGTGAACTACTGCAATTTCAGTGGCCGTGCTTCGAGATCAGAGTTTTGGTGGTTTCAGCTGTTTGCATTCATTCTCGGAATTGTAGTTGAGATCGTATTTTGTTGGAATCAGAATGTCATGAGCATAGCAAGCGCAGTAGTTGGTCTTGCCCTTCTACTTCCAAATCTTGGTCTCGACGTAAGACGTCTGCACGACATCGGCAAGAGCGGATGGTGGATTTTCATCTCCCTTGTTCCTATCGTAGGTTGGATTCTGCTTCTTGTATGGTATTGCAAAGACAGCCAGATGGAGACTAACGAGTATGGACCGGTGCCAAATATCGTAGACTAAAACTCACCATAGTTAGCCATTCGGCTAAATGCCGCTTAAAAAGACAGACCAAAAGAAATAATAAATCCGATGAAAGGCTTCAGCTTTCATCGGATTTATTAATTTGCGGAAAGAGAGGGATTCGAACCCTCGGTACCCGTAAGGGTACAACGGTTTTCGAGACCGTCCCGATCGGCCACTCCGGCATCTTTCCTTTGGGAGTGCAAATTTAGGGATTTTTTTTCAGATGACAAAATTATTTAATGACAAATTGGAATTTGATCACTTAGGATGTCTTTCCGTCGGTAATATCACGCAAGGTGCGCTGGGATGGTGGGAAAGGGACTATACGAAAAAAGGACGCATAATTGCGTCCTCCTTAGAAATTCATTTCCTATCCTTACTTAGAGGATTGGGATGAAGTGAAAGTGTATGTCACTTCGCCCGGAGCTTCGGGCATATCCTCAAGAGCCACTGACTGGATAGGAATGCTCAATGAGCAGTATGCCATCGATTTGTCAGTCTCAAGAAGAGTGGCATCAAGACCGAGGATGTTTTTGCCAGACTCAGGCTCGGGCATCTCTGCCATGTTGATCTCCATCGGTAAGCTGCTCCAAGTAAGACCCGGAGCCGGGATTCCATTCCAGAAATACTTCACATTTACTATCGCTGACTGCTGATTGCTGTCGACAGACTTTGTGGTAAGACCGGTGATGGAGAAAGTCTCATCCTGCACCACATATACTACGCCATCTTTGACTGCAGCATTATCAAACGACATTGTGATATCTACATTAGGGAGATCCTTTTCATCCGAGCAAGATGAAACCATCATTGCAAATGGGATGACAAGAAGGAGATAAAGTAGTTTTTTCATTTCTTTTTTCCTGTGTGTTTTAAGTTTGACTTATTGCATTAGTTTTTCAAGAGTAAAACACATTGTGAGCGGGAAAGTTGGCTGGGTTGAGTTTTTTTTGTAATTTTGCAGTTTTGTAAAGCCGCAAGCGGCTTTTTCGAAGAACAAACCTGACATTTTAAAGCAGGTATAAATTGATATATATGAAACGGAATATAGTCTTAATATTATTAAGTGTAATGGTGATGTCGGCTTTTGCTGCATCACCTCTGGAAAGATTTTTAGCTTCTAAAAGTATTTCGTCAGGGTCTACGGCTGTGCTTATACAGGATCTAAAATCGGGTGAAGTATTGGCAGAGCATAATAGCACGACCCCACTCCTTCCTGCTTCAATAATGAAGACCGTTACAATCGCAGGATTGCTTCGTGAGAAAGGACCGGATGAGAGATTTCATACAATCGTATATGCTGACGGGCCAATTGAAGGGAATACAATAGATGGAGATTTACTTATAGTAGGAGGTGGCGACCCTACCTTAGGAGCGAATTGCGAACCACATTCTCCCGACATTGCTGACGAAATAATAGCAGCACTGCGCCATAAAGGAATTACGAAAATCAATGGAGATTTAAGGATTGACACGTCGCTATATTCCGGACCGGCATGTCCTCCGAGTTGGATGGCAGGTGATCTCAATGAGTCATACGGAACAGGAAGCCATGCCCTGAATTTCCGAAGGAATGCTTCAGGGAGTCGGGCTGTCAAGAATCCGGAGTCAGTGTTTCTTTCTTATCTTGGCTCTAAAATGAGGGGAGCAGGAATCGTCATTTCCGGGGGCACTAAAATTGGAGAAGAGGGATTGTCAGAAATTGAAGAAGGGACTCTTCTGCTCGATCATATCAGCGATAAGTATTCTGAAGTGATGCGGAGCTGTATGATGAGGAGCGACAACTTATTTGCAGAGACATTTCTCAGGGCATTTGCTTTGGCACGAGGCAAGAAAGGATCTACGAGTGCCGGAGCAACGGAGATGTACGACTATTGGAAAGCGGCAGGAATACCGGTAGAAGGGGTTACGCTGATTGACGGAAGCGGCCTATCGCGGTCCAACAGAGTCACGGCACAGTTTATGAATGGTATTATGAAGGCAATGAGCGATGACGAAGAGTATGCATCTTTTATGCCTCTTGCCGGTCAGGAGGGTACACTTTCAGCATTTTTGAAAGATACTGAATTGGACGCATACGTAGCAATGAAGACGGGAAGCATGAAGGGAATCCAGTGCTACGCCGGGTATAAACTTGATGAAGAGTTTGCCCCTACGCATTCCATAGTCATAATTATGAATGATATCGGGGCGCGAGGAGCAGCACGAAAGGCTGCAGAAAATTTGCTGCTGGAAACTTTTTGCAACGATTAACTATCAACGATTAACGATGAACTATCAACGATCAACGGATTCTGTATTATCTGAATCCGTTGATTCTGTATCGGGGAGGGAGCGTTGCACTATGTATAGGTCATAGTAGGAAAGGAGGAGAGTAGTGAGTGGCAAGGCGATTATCATGCCGAGGAAGCCGAGAAGAGTGCCCCAGACAGAAAGCGCGAGTAGAATCACTGCCGGATTAAGCCCCATTGCTTTACCCATAATTTTTGGAGTAAGTATGAGGTCTTGAATGCATTGGACCACTACATATACCGCCATGCATTCCCAGAATAGAATCCAGAATGTGGGTCCGCCGGATATTGAGCCAACAAGACAAAGGATAGCGGCTATCGGAAGGGAAATCATCTGTAGATAGGGCACCATATTCAGCATACCAATGAAAAGACCAAAGATCACTGCCATTGGAAGACCGATGATAAGGAAACCTGCAGCGAAGAGAAGTCCTACGAGAGAGGCGATATAGAATTGTCCACGAAAATAGCGGTTCATGGCATTTTCGATATCCTTTACTATATGATGCACTTGTTTGCGCTGCCCGTAAGGGATAAGCTGGCGAAGTGAAAGTATAAATCTTTCATAGTCGAGCATAATGAATATTACGTAAAGCACCACAATCAGCCAACTGACCAAGCCCACGATAAGGCTTAATGAGCTTCCGATAAACGACCAAGTCTGATTCAGACTGTTTTTAATGAGCTCCCACCATTGTTCGCGGCTCAGCAGACGTCCTATTTCGTCGAAATCGACGTTTCTACGTATGAAGTCGTGAATTTCCTTAGATATGTATGGAATTTGAATTTGACTGGATGCATAGTCGCGAATAATTTTAGCCATATCAGAACATTCCTCCACAAGATAAGGGATGAGTATCCAACAAAGGATACCTACAAGAAACACGGCTTCCAGCAATGTCATCACAACAGGGAAGAAGCGACGTTTGCATCCAAGGATCCGTTTGTTGAATTCTACGGTTGGTTCGAGGATATATGCGATAAGGCATGCCACAAAGAATGGCAGCAGCACATCGCTGAGAATGTCGAGAAGGAATAGCGCTATGACGAGGCCACACAGTGAGAAAATTATGCGGACTACGCGGTCGAAAGTGTAAGGGCGTCTTTGCATGATTATTTCATTTTGTCGAATTGGGCTGGGTCGCCTACGATCCAGAGAAGATCTCCTGCCTTGAGCACAGTAGTCGGACCGGGATTGATGAATTCGTTGTCATCTCGCTGCACAGATATCACCATACAGAAATAATCATTTCTGAGATCAGTCTCATACAAAGGACGGTCTATGATTGGAGATTTATCTGTCAGAAGTATACTCTTCAGCTCAATATCAGTAGGTCTGACAGAATCTTTCTTGTGACTTACATTATCTATGACGTCGTTAAGATGCTTGATCTGGCTATCTGTCCCTATTATTCCGAGGGTATCGCCCGGGAAGATACGTGTGTCGCCGGTAGGAAGAGGGATGAACTCGTCGCCGCGACGTATACTTGAGACACTAACGCCATATTCAGATCTGAGCCCGGAATCCTTCAATTTGTCACCGGCAAAACGACACTGGGGTTTTATATCAAGAAAAGCTTGGTGAAGGTCGCTGACGAGATTGTTGTTGGCACCGCTCCTTGCATTCTCGCGATTATTGAGATTATTCATAAACTTTTTCTCCATACGCTTGAATCTTTTCATAAGCTTGGACGAAGCGAAAACTATAAGCAAGAAGAAGCATATAGTGCCTCCAATCCAGCCTACCCAAGAAGAATAGCAGACCGTTAGGAAGTAGACTACAAAGAGGAGTGCCAAAATGTATCGGATAATGCTCATAGCTATCAGAGGCACTTCATAAAAAGAAGCCGTCTGATGAAGCTTCATCTTTTGATCAGACTTTATCGTAGTGAATGAAAGTGCCGTGAGGAATGGAGACATTATGACAAGAGAAATGGCAGTAGCCACAAGGTGACCCCATTTTGGCATAAAATACTCCATCAATGGGAACAGCATCTGCCGGCATGCAAAGATAATGGCTATAAGGATTACGGAATAAAGCACAATTCTCCAGATATAGCGCCCTAAAATCTCGCGCCAGAGCCTGCGTGTCTCATTCGTATCTACCACTTGAGATGAGTATCTGGTGATGAGAAACTTTAGTCCCTCAGGAAGATGCTTCTCTACAAAATTATATGCCGGGGTAGAAAGCTTGATGAAATATGGAGTTGTGAAGATAGTTATCACCGACACAGCAACAATGATCGGGTAAAGAGAGGCGTCAAGCACACCGAGCCCCATACCAAGAGAAGCTATGATAAAGGAGAACTCACCGATTTGTGTAAGTGAAAATCCACTCTTAATGGCGACCTGCAAAGTCTGTCCGGTGACCAGCATACCGAGAGTGCCGAATATTATCATACCTACGATGACCACAGCGGCAAGCAGCAATATCTGCGGATAATATGTGACGATCACCGATGGCTGCACCATCATACCAACCGAAATGAAGAAAACTGCTCCAAAAAGATCCTTTACAGGAGTTATTACATGCTCCATACGTTCGGCAAATACAGTCCCGGCAAGTATTGAACCCATCACGAATGCACCGAGTTCAAGAGAGAATCCGCACATCACGGAGAAAGCTGCCATCATAAAGCATAATCCCATCGAAACCACGAGAAGAGTCTCAGAGTTAAGGTAGGAAGATACTTTGTCGAGGAATGAAGGAAGGAGATATACACCTACGACAAACCATATAATCAGGAAGAAGCAGAGTTTTGCTATGCTGAAGATAAGTTCAGATCCCTGCACATCGCCCATAGCGAAAGACGACAACAGCACGAGCATAAGGACAGCGAACAGGTCTTCAATAATCAAGACGGCAAGCACCATCGAAGCAAACTTCTGTTGCTTTAGTCCGAGATCCGTGAAGGCCTTGAGGATTATTGTGGTTGACGACATCGAGATCATACCGCCGAGAAAGATGCAGTTTATCGTATTCAGATGAAGGAAATATCCCACTCCAAAACCGGCCAACGTCATTCCTACAATTATTATCAAAGCCGTAATAATCGCAGAAGACCCGGAATTCATCAGTTTCTTGAATGAAAACTCGAGGCCCAACGAGAACATGAGGACAACAATACCCAGGTCTGCCCAAATCTCAATGTTCTCAAGATTTGAGATGGAGGGAAGATAAGTGAAATTAGGGGATGCAATGAAGCCGGCAAGGATATATCCGAGCACGACGGGCTGCTTAAGCTTCTTAAAAACCAACGTAGATATGGCAGCCAAGACAAGAATCCATGCAAGGTCGAGAATCAATCCGTTGGTATTGTCTTCCGAGCCGTGCGCCGACTCTTTGCCTGCATCCGGATTAAGCTCCGTGTAGATTGACTGTTGGATATCAGTGGTAGTCTCCTGAATCATTTGTGGCATCATAGGTCTATCTGATTTGAAAGGGTGATTGAAAGGGTATCTTGAGCCTCACCGAGACGGTTGATGGCTTCCATCATTTTTTTTGAAGTGCGGACGAGCACCACAAGGTTGACTTCCGTTATGTCTTTTTCAAAATTTTGCTCAATAAAAAAATTGGAAATATGCACTCCCTCATCCTTTAAGAGACGCTCGTAGGCATCGATATTCCGGAGGATTCCCTTGCTTCGGATAGAGATCACTTTTGTCTCTTGTCCAATATGGATGATGTGTTCAAATCGGTTGAACCCGATTATGACAAGGAATATCAAGAGAGTACATATTATTGAAGCCATATACATGCCTACGCCGACTGCCATTCCGATGATCGCCGTGATCCATATTCCGGCAGCCGTAGTCAGACCTCTGACTACACCCCGCTGCTGTATCATCGCACCGCCACCAAGGAAACCGATTCCTGTGATTACTTGGGCAGCAATACGGCCAGGGTCGCCATTCTTTAGCCCCAAGTATTCCTGTGGGACATAGATAGAAAGAAGCATGGCAAGGCAAGCACCCATGGAGATCAGTGCGAATGTACGGATACCTGCTATTTGACCTTTATGCTTTCTTTCCGTGCCTACGATGGCTCCCAAAAGGAGAGCCAACATGAGCCGGAATGAGGCGTTGACGAGGTTGACGTCGATGGAGCATAGCTCTGAGGATATGTATTCGTATATTTGCATATATTTTTGTTTTTAATGTCTTTAAGGTCCTTAAGGGCTCTAAGGGTTCTAAGGGCTTTAAGGGCTTGTTTTAGCCGTTGAATTGTTCGGGATAGATCACCATCAGGTTATGGTTGGCAAAATTTTTGGAGAGGAATTCGGGGATTTCTTCCTGAGTGGAGCTATATGACACTGAGCCCTTTCTTGCTCCGATGATGACCAAAAGATCTTCCGGGCCAACTTTGCCAGAAAGCAGTATGAAATCATCCCATTCTGTCATCTCCTGATAAATCCGCCGTATGCTGTAGCCATCAGTGGTAATGATATCTTCAATATAATTAGATGTCTCGGGTGTGGTGATGAATATCACTTTGCAAGCGAGAGTCTGTGAAAGATTACCTATTCGTGCCACCCAGTCATGGAATCCGGTCTCATACTGAGCCTTAGCCCCAGCCACCACCACTATCCTCCTGACAGTGGAGATAGGGATGAAACATCGCGACATCACTATCATTTTAAGAGTCTCGTTAAGCAAAGTATCTGTCATCTTTCCAAAAAAAGAATCGACGATATTTGCTTTTCTATGGAATCCAATCACTATGTCGGTAGCATGTGTCTGCCGGATCATATTGTTGAGACCGGAGACAATATTGAGATCGAAACGCTCTTCTTCTTTTGCCACTACACCCATTGCCTGGGCAGCTTCAGCAGCCTTGCGAAGAGCGACGCGTCCGGCTTGGAGACGCTTGGGATCATCTGAATTGCGTACGAATAGAGTTGTAATAGGCTCTGTATTCTTAGGGGAACGCATAAAAACTGCCAATCTCATCAAGCCTTCTGCAGTAATAGGATTGGATACCGCTACAATCTGCCGGGCAAATTCTATACTTTCCACTCCGGTAGCTTCCATTTCCGCCTCAGTCAATTCGATTCTCATTTGAATGGCAGTACGCTCCGTCATTATAGAAGCCACGAGACAACATACAAGAATCATAAGGACTGCGCCATTCATGATATCTTCGTTGATGATGCCGTATTGATAACCGATCATTGTGGCAGCGATGGTAGCGGCGGCTTTACCGCTTGTCAGTCCAAACATCATGCGCCTGTCGGTTGCTGTCAGTCTAAAAGATTTTTGCGCAAGCCAGGCTGCTATCCATTTTGACACCAGAGCCACAACGACCATATTGAAAGCTACCCATGCCACATTCCATCCGCGGAAAATCACATGGACATTGATCAGCATGCCGACCCCGATAAGGAAATAAGGAATAAAAATAGCATTGCCGACAAACTTTATATGATGCATTAAAGAAGAGCGTCCCGGAATCAGACGGTTAAGCACTAATCCTACATAGAAAGCTCCGAGAATTGACTCAAGACCTATCAATTGAGCCAAGACAGCCCCAATGAAGACCATCGCAAGGATGAAGATATATTGCGCTACTGCATCAGAAAACTTCCGGAACATAAACCGCGTGATGCGAGGGAATGTAAGCCCCACTACAATGGCATAGCCTAAAGTGTAGAGAAGCAGCATCAATATGTCTGAAATGCTGAATGCTCCGGTAGCTTTAAGTTTTATGACGGATGCCAGAGTTATGAGGGCAAGCAAGACAGCGACTATTGTAGCGCTGACTGCAAGGATGACCCCTTTCCCATTTTGAAGACCAAACCTGCTTACAACCGGATAAGAAATCAAAGTATGAGAAGAGTACATGCTGGCAAGGAGCAGGCAAGTGGTCAATCCGGCTCCAAATGCATAATGCGCAGCCACCATACCAAGAATGGCAGGCACAATGAATGTGATCAGACCGAAAATCAAACCTTGCCTTAGATTCTTCTTAAAGTGGTACATGTCGATCTCTACCGCAGCAAGAAACATGAGGTAGAGGATCCCGACTTGACCGAAGATTTGAAATGATGCGTCTCGCTCAAGAAGATTGAAGCCGTATGGGCCTACAGCGACACCAGCCAAAATCAATCCCACCACGTCAGGAATCCTGAGACGCCTGAATACAACAGGAGCCGCAAGAATCAGCAACAGCACAAGGGCGAAAATCACCACAGGCTGATGAAATGGGAGACTGAATAGGTTGTTCAAATTTTAAATATTTCTTTAGCGTTGCGAGTGGTAGCCTTGTCAACATCTTCCGGAGAAATGGCAAGGATATCCGCAATCTTGGAGTTAATGAATGGCAGATAAGAGCTTTCGTTGCGACGTCCACGTTTGGGGACGGGGGCAAGGTATGGGGAGTCTGTCTCAAGGATAATGCGGTTGAGACCGATTTCTTTGACAGCATCAGGGAGAGAGCCTGAGTTCTTAAAGGTCACTACGCCGTTGATGCCAAAGAAAGGGTCGCATACTTGGCGTATCTTGCTGACATCATCCGGAGAGCCGGTAAAACTATGGAAAATTAGAGGAGGGAGGGAATCAAGCTCGCAGGCAGCTTGCTGAAGACATTTCAAGCAAACGTCGAGACCATCGCGACAATGTATGATCACCGGAAGTCCCAAGTCTTTTGCCAATTTTATTTGGGCAATGAACGCTTCTTTCTGCAGCTTGAGGTTTGAGTCGGTCCAATAGAGGTCGATACCCACTTCGCCGATAGCGACAGGGTCAGTCGGAGAGAGGATCTTGATAATATCTTCAAGTTCCTCTTTCCAGTCCTCCCCTACTTCTGTAGGATGAAGCCCCATTGCTGTTCGTATCTGAGTCGGACAGTCGGCTTTTAGAGTTGCAATTTCGGCTGCTGACTCGCGGTCTACTGCCGGGAGAATCATTAGTTCTACCCCACTTTCAACAGCACGGCCTACCGCTTCTTGAGGGCCCTCGGGGAAGGACTCAGACATGTAAATATGGGTGTGGGTGTCGATCATAACTATCAACTATCAATATGTTTTATTTGGAGCGATTGATCAGCTTGTCGATGAGTTTGCGGAATGCTTCTCGGCGCTCGTCGGAGAGTGAGGTTTTCTTTATGGCGGCGAGAGCCTTGCTGCTGTAGGCAGCCACTTCCGTTTTGCTTATTGCCGGCATTCCCATTGTCTCATAGATGCGGGTGACGGTCTTAACTTTAGTAGGGCCGGCAGGCATTTTCATGGCAGCTTTCAACGCATCAGCGCTTGATCCTGAGGTGGCGAGAGCTTTCACGAGGAGGAAGGTTTTCTTGTTATTATTAATATCCCCTCCAATGGGTTTTCCAAAAGTATCTGCATTTCCGAAAGTGTCGAGATAGTCGTCTTCGATTTGGAAAGCTACGCCAAGCATCATACCGAATTCATACATCTTTTCGGCATCCTCCAAAGAAGCGCCACCGATAAGGGCACCAATTTTTGCAGAAGCACCCAGCAAAGCACCGGTTTTCAATTTTATCATTTCTATATATGAATCAAGGTCAACCTCTGTCATGTTTTCGAAATCCATGTCAAGACGTTGACCTTCGTAGACACGCAGAGCCTGGTCGTTGAAAGTGTCAAGGACAGGACGGAGGATAGCATCTTCCACTTCCGCAATTTTCTTTGTTGCGAGAGTCAGCATCGTGTCTCCTGACAAAATGGCGGTGTTTTCGTCCCATTTTGAATGTACAGTCGGGCGACCGCGACGGGTGTCGGACTTGTCCATTACATCATCGTGCAGCAGAGTGAAGTTATGAAACATTTCGATGCCGACAGCCGGATTGATAGCCTTATCGGGACAATTACCGAAGGCATCGGCAGTCATAAGGAGTATCGTAGGACGCAGACGTTTGCCACCGGCTTGCATACCATAGGAAACAGGGGCGTAGAGAGCATCAAATTTTTCTGATGAAAGATTTAGGGCGCGGATGGCTGATTCTGCCATGGCGGAATAATCTGATATTCTTTTCATAAATTCATAATGCATAATGCATAATTATTTCTTATACGTATAATTTTATTAGAATTAATTTAAAATGGAGTCGGAGGGGGCGGCTTCAGGGTGCTCCTCAATGGGGATCGAGTCCGGGAGAGTTACGGGGACTGCTGCGGCCGATTTGTTGCGGCTGTAGTATTCCGCCACTGCATCCTCATCGTAGTTGAGGAATCGGGTATAAATTTCCTTAGGCATGTCGGAGTTTTTGTCGTAGCGGAGCACGGTGCGGAAACCAATTAGGAATCGGGCGTACATGTCGGGGTCGTCAGTGGAGGCTTTTTTGAGAGCCTGAAGCTCAGCAAGAACTTCATCGGCAGACATATCTTTTACGCGTATTTGGTTCAGGTATTCAAGGCCAAGGGTAAGACCAAGACCCTGAGGATCCTCGGCACCAACCAGAACACGAAGACGCATTTTATCATGCAATGGGAGTTCTTCTCCTATTCTGTCAAATTCCCAACTGAAAGACTGGAGAGCGGTGTCTGTATAAGTTTCGTAGGCTTTCAATGTAGCATTATTGAGTGTGTCGATTCTGACTCCTTCAATCTTACCGAGAGCCGCATAGATAATGAATCGGGCCACAGAGTCGGCTGAGACATGCTCCATCATGTAAGTCACCTTTTGCTGATCGGAGAGAGAAGCGAAACCATCAGGAAAAGCACCCGTATTTTTGTCTTTGCCCCCACACGCCGGGATGAGGAGGATAATCATCACAGCAATAGGGATGAGTCTTTTGATTAATGCATAATTCATAATTCATAATGCACAATTAGGTTAACGACTATGGGAGACCCTGACATAATAAAGAGGGCGCCCTCAATTTTTTTACAAAATTAATGAAAAAAAATGAGTTTTTAGACATCTAAGAGTAAAAAAGGTGGTAAAATTAGCAAAAAAGATGAAAGGAATTTGGAGGGATGGGATTTTTTTGCTAAATTTGCAGAGTAAAAGGGAAAACTGCGATAATAGCTCAGTTGGTAGAGCATCAGCTTCCCAAGCTGAGGGTCGCGGGTTCGAGCCCCGTTTATCGCTCAGATGCCCTGTCTGCTAAGGACAGGGCTTATTTATTATAAATAAGAGGCTGATTGGTCTAATTAGGCTGATTGGTCTGATTAGTCTGATTAGGCTGATTGGGCTAATTAGGATGATTGGTCTGATTAGGCTGATTGGTCAAATTGGTCTGATTAGTCTAATTAGGCTGATTGGGCTGATTGGGCTGATTTTGCTTAGAATTTAAAGTCACATAGAATATGGAAAAGGGAAGACGAGTGCCGGTGCTATTGATCACAGGATATTTAGGCAGTGGAAAGACCACGCTTCTGAATAAGATACTTAATAATGAAAAGGGGATAAGATTCGCAGTGATTGTGAATGATATTGGAGAAGTGAATATCGATGCCGACCTGATCGCCAAAGACGGTCTTATCGGTCAGGGAGATGATTCTCTTGTTGCGCTCCAGAACGGGTGTATTTGCTGCACACTGCAAATGGATTTGGTCAACCAGCTTGTCGATCTCATGGAAGGAGACAGGTTTGATTATATTGTGATCGAAGCAAGTGGCATCTGCGAACCTGAACCGATAGCACAGACTATCTGTTCGATACCCTCTATGGGACCGGTAGTCACTCGCAATGGCGTGCCGTATCTTGACTGTATCGTCACTGTAGTAGACGCACTCCGACTTCAGAGCGAGTTTGGGTCCGGACGTTCGCTGACCGTAAAGAATTATGGAGAGGAGGATCTGGAAAACTTAGTCGTGCAGCAGATAGAATTCTGCAATATAGTGCTTTTGAATAAGATTTCGGAAGTATCCGAAGAAGAGAGGGCATTGATAAAAGACACCATCCATGCATTGAATGCGGAAGCTGAAATCATCGAGTGTAATTATTGCGATGTAGATTTCAATGAGCTATTGGCTACTCATCGTTTTGATTTCGGCAAGACCGCAACTTCGGCTACTTGGATACGGGAGATAGAGAAAGAAGTGGAAGCCCCCCTGCCCCCTAAAGGGGGAGAATTGGAGGATGAGGAGCATGAGCATCATCATGAGCATGAGCACGAGCATGAGGAGGAGCATCATCACCACCATCATGAGCATGAACATGAGCATCATCATGAGCATGAGCACGAGCATGAGGAGGAGGAGCATCATCATCACCACCACCATCATCACCACCATGGAGAGGGAGAAGCGGAAGAATATGGCATTTCCACCTTTGTATATTATAGGAGAAAGCCGTTTGATCTTAACAAGTTTGACTATTTCTGCCATAAGCAATGGCCCAAGAGCGTCATCCGCTGCAAGGGGATATGCTATTTCAGATATGATCCGGATATGAGTTATCTGTTTGAGCAGGCAGGAGTGCAGAAGAAGCTTACGGAGTGTGGACAATGGTATGCGACAGCACCGGAAGAAGAGTTGGAAAGATTCTTTGAGACAGAGCCGGGATTGAAACGCGACTGGGACCCGGAGTATGGCGACCGCATGGACAAGCTCGTCTTCATCGGACGCGGCATGGAC
Source organism: Muribaculaceae bacterium (assembly GCA_029060725.1). GTDB lineage: Bacteria > Bacteroidota > Bacteroidia > Bacteroidales > Muribaculaceae > Lepagella. The sequence continues at coordinate 31,946 of JAIDTL010000050.1, forward strand.
AAGGAAGCCATCATTGAGGCTCTCGACCGCTGCCTTGCCGAGGGGAACGATTAACGATGAACGATTAACGATGAATGACCATTGCTTGACTCGGAAGAAAAGTTACTTTCTTCCGAGTCAAGCAACGTAATAAAGCATGCTCCGCATGCGCCCCACCGAGTCAAGCAACGTAATAAAGCATGCTCCGCATGCGCCCCACATTGGCAGAAAAATGTTAAATTATTTTGAGCCGAGATGTTAATATAAAGATGCAATTGAAAAAAAATTTAAGGAAAATTTGCAAGCTACGATTACATTTATTAATTTTGCACAAAATTTAAGCATCTCCAACCAAGAGATACTTCAAATCAAATCACAATTAGATTGTAATCAGGGCGTTATAGACCTTGCTTTATAACATAACAGAAATTGCTATGACCTACAACCATCTTGAAATCCGGAGCGTGGTGCGTTTTGCGAGGGCGAAACGTGTGGCTTTTTTTTTGTGCGCGTAGGCATATATAGGCAAAAGGAATGATCTAACGGGAATTTAAAACACTATAAATATGACAATACAACTCAGCAATATCAAGATCAAGCTGATTATTGCATTACTACTCTTAGTGGGAGCCTCCACGAGCGTAAGAGCACAGAAGGCAGCACTTAAGACCAACATCGTAAGCGACGCGCTGCTGAGTCCTAATCTCGGTCTTGAGATAGGTCTTGCTCCAAAATGGACGCTTAACGTAGCCGGTCAGCTCAACCTTTGGACCGTCAACGACCACAAGTGGCGCCATTGGCTTGTGCAGCCGGAGGCAAGATATTGGTTTTGCCGTCGATTCCAGGGTCATTTCCTCGGACTCCACGCCATCGGAGGAGAATTCAACTTCGGACATATCGACAACGGCATCCACTTCTTAGGAACCGACCTTCGCCCATTGAAAGACCGCCGCTACGAAGGGTGGGGAGCAGGAGCAGGCATCGGCTATGGCTACGACTGGATCCTCAATCGCCATTGGAACCTTGAGGCAGAAATAGGTATCGGCTGGATCCATGCTCGCTACGATGAGTATCCCTGCGCAGAGTGCGGCAGGAAACTCGGATCAGGACATCACAACTATTTCGGACCTACCAAGGTGGCACTAAATCTCGAATACGTATTCTAAAACCCTTAAAAGCTCATGAACAAGAAAATCATAGCGCTGGCAGCCGCGATGCTGCCGATGATTGCAGCTGCACAGACCAACACAGAGCGCCTGCACATATCGCAGATGAGCGTAAACAAGGGCGACACACTCATCACGCTCAACATGAACGTAGACCCTAAGGCATTCAAGGTGAAGAGCACCGACATCGTCACTCTGACACCGCAGTTAGTGTCTGACGGCGACACGGTAGCCATGCCGGGAATCCGCATAGCGGGAAGGAAAGCTTGGTATAGCGAGATCCGCGAGGGGAACGCCACCCCGCTTAATCTCTCGAGAGCCGGCAAGAGCCTCCCCTTGGACTACTCGAGCACCTTGGGCTACTCTCCCCAGTCAGGCTCTTCCACCATCATCATCACCTCCGACACCATCAGCATCTGCAACTGCGACCCGGCAAGGTCGGGCATCACACCGATTGTAGAGATCAATGAGCCGCCGGTGACCAACTTCCTTGAATATGCCCACAACTTCCAGTATATCGCACCGAAGGACACTGCAGACAAGATCTTCAATCTCTCCGGACGCGCCAACATCATCTTCAAGGTGAACCGCACCGACATAGACTGGACCTACTTCGCCAACCATGCCGAATTGGACTCAATCTTGAAATCTATCAACCAAGTTAAGGACAATCCATACGCCACAGTAGAGAGAATCCGCCTTACCGGTTACGCATCGCCTGAAGGACCTTACCTGAACAACGTCCGTCTGGCCAAGGGGCGTACGGAAGTAGTCACCAAATATGTAGAGCAGCACTCCGGCTTCCCACACTCAGTGTATGAGACAGCCTCTGTGCCTGAAGACTGGGACGGACTGCGCCAGTGGATAGAGGAATCATCGATACCTAACAAGCACGAGATGATAGCCTTCATCGACGACCCTGCGATACCTATCGAGAAGAAAAACGACATGTTCCGTGCGAAGTTCCCCAACGACTACCCCTTCTTGCTTCAGAACGTCTACCCACAGCTTCGCCACACCGACTACAAGATCACATACCGCATCAAGAAATTCTACGATGTAGATGAGATAGCCAAGGTATTCGCCACCAATCCTAAGATGCTTTCGCTCAATGAGCTCTACCTGCTCTCAGGCAAATATCCTCAGGGCTCACCGGAATACTTTCAGGTGTTCATGACAGCTGCAGCGATGTATCCTGACAGCGACGTAGCCAACCTGAATGCAGCAGGATGCGCGATGAGCAACGGCAACCTGCAGGCAGCGAGGACATATCTGGAGAAGGTGAAGCAGAGTGCGGAATCCGACTATGCATGGGGTATGCTCTACGCAATGGAAGAGAACTATCCGCAGGCACTCGAGATGCTTAAGAAAGCAGCTGCAGCCGGTTCAGAACAGGCAGCAGACATGATACCTGCTGTAGAGGCAGCCCTTGCACCGAAGCAGGACATCGTAATCTACTGAGAGTAGCGAGCACTCTCCGAGTGCGTCACACCGCATCAAAAAGAGTAGTGAGCACTCTCCGAGTGCGTCCTCCACAGACTCAAATACACAAAAAAAACTTGAAAATAAATCAATTCAAACATCAAATTATATTTTAACTTTATGAAAAAAAATCGTATTTTTGGCCTCGCCTCCGCCATCGCTCTCTTGGCAGCAGGTGCCTGTTCGAACGACATGATCGATCCGGGCAAAAATCAACCGGGTCAACTTAACCCCAACGATAACGCAGGGGGAGTCTACATGTCTGTAGATTTCAAGATGCCCTCCGGATTGGGTGGCACCCGTAGTGAGACTACTGAAGATGGTGGTAGTTCTGATGGTGTTGAAGTAGGTTCTGAAGCTGAAAACAATGTGACATCAGCTCTGATTGTACTCGCGTTTGATAAAACCGAAGGAATCTTGAATCCCGAAGAGGGCGTTACTCCACAGCAATATGGATTTATAGTTGCTGGAGAAGTGTTTAATAATCACATTTCCCATGTATCTACTAATGATAACAGCAATTTGATGGAGGCAACTGCAAAGCTCAACAAAAACAATCTTAACAGACTTTATGGAATGTTTTACAATGAAAATACTCAGCAGTATAATGTTCCATCTGTCAATGTCTTTGTTTTCTGTAATCCCACTCAGGAACTGAGAGCTCTATTTGCAGCTGCTGATGGCGATGCTACTACTACTCTGCAGTTTGGTTCTGCAGATTGGATTAATGCTACTTGCGAAGTTATCCAAAATGGTTCCTCAGATAAGAATGTAGGTATCTGGAGTCCCAATTCATTCTTGATGAACAATAAGACTCTTACCACTCGAGACCTTCCAAAGAAACTTCTTGATTGGGAACACTTCAGCTCTTATGACAAAGCTTTCCATCTTTCTGAAAAGAATAGCAATCCTGGGGTATACGATGAGGTTGACAATAGCTCAGATGTAACCGGTCGTGGACCTGTCCTCGTTGAGCGTTCTGTAGCTCGTTTCGATTTCAAGGATGGTTCTAAACTTCGTGACATTCGTGACAATAGCTACAACGTACTTTTCGCAATGAACGATCAGGGTGACGTGTTGGATGGTACTAATGGAACTGATAATTGTCCTCTTGCTGCGGTTCAATTGCAGAAGATGTGTCTTGTAAATATGGGTAACAAATTTTATTATCTTCCCCGTGTCAGTGATAATGGTCAGCTTAATGGACCGAACTATCAGTTGTGTGGTATAGAAAAACCATGGAAGCGTGACCAGGTAACCGGACAATATACTAATGGAAACTATGTAGTAGGTCCATACGCCAATATATTCCAGTATGCAGCATCAAGTTTTGGATATGATGACGCTGAAACTGAACCGGATCCTAATAATCCTAATCCTTTTGGATCAAATGCTCTTTTGGATGGTAAGCCTCTAAGTCAGTATTTCAATTTCCCATTCTTCGACGATAATGGTCTCTATAATCAAGATATGAATATCGGCAGCAGATGGGATGTTGTAAAAATTGCCGATGTTGTTGGAAACGGGAACAAAGATAATTATACAAATAATCCTCAATACAACGTTTGGCGTTATGTAGTAGAGAATGTAATTCCTGCAAGCACTGATAATCAGGTGAATGGTATCTCAACCGGTGTAATTTTTAAAGCTCAGATTATAGCACCTGTCATGGAAACAGGTTCTAAAGATGCATCAGAATATGATGATTATTGGTGTAAAGGATATGCTGAGAATCTGAAGAACTTGCTTAGCGGAGAGCCATTTACATATAATGGCACTACTCACGATAATCTTAGTGGCAATTCTAAAGATGATCCTATTTTGTATTATAAAGACGGTCGTCTTTATATGGGTTGGAAAAATATGCGTCAAGCAGCTATTCAAGAGTCAGTCACCATGGATGTTAGCGGAAAATTGGAAATTAATGACGGTACTGCTCTTTATCAAGCTGTTTTCGGTGAAGGTCCAATTCCTCCTGGTCAGAAATATTTATATGAGAAAGATGGAGAGTTAAAGGATATTGAAATTGTTGATCCGAGATGGAAAGACACATACAAACCTGATGGATCCACCAACACTAATGATGCAGATTATCAGAACTACCTGAAGAGTCCTAACTATCTTTGGACAAAATGGTCTGAGGATGGCAAAAATGAATCAATTGATGAAGACGGTAATGTTAATAAAGCTCTTGCTGATATGCGTGCAGCTGTTACAGCTGCCGGCACTACTATATACCAATCTTCTTTAGACAAAGACATAGTATCCGAAAAATATCCTGATGGAACACCGGGTTACTACTGCTACTATTACTATTGGAACCGCCACAATGACAACGGCATGAATGGTTCGATGGGTCCGATGGAGTTCGATGTAGTACGCAATAATGTCTACAAACTCTCAGTTGACGAAATTAAGCGTCTTGGTCATCCACGTATTCCTTCCAATGACCCCAATGACCCTGATCCAGGCACAAAAGATGAATCAGAAGACATCTATCTTGATGTTAAGGTTCAGATCTTGCCTTGGGTAGTACGCCTCAACAGCATTAAGTTCTAAAATGCTTATACAGGTCAGGGAGGCGTGACACCCTCCCTGATCACCAAAAAAACAATACACAAGATATGGAAATCAGATCTTTTTCAGATTCTATCAAGAAGACTTTAGCAGCGACGCTGATAGCGGCAACAGCGCTGTCGTTCGGCTCGTGCGACCGTATTCACGAGGACCTGCAGCCCTGTCCGCAGGGACTTAAACTGCGATTCATATATGAGTACAATATGGAGGATGCAAATGCCTTCAAGCAGGTTGATTGCCTGACTGTGCTTTTTTATGACAGTGAAGGCAATTATGTCAAGACACAGACCAATACCAACACAGAGGAACTCAAGGATGAGAACTGGCGCATGACGGTAGATCTTGAGCCGGGTAACTATACAGTGATAGCTTACGGAGGAATGGAATGTGCGGAATCCTCGTTCTCCTTTACCAACCCGCCATCCACAATAAAGATGGACCAAATTCAGGTGGAACTTGATCCCGATTGCCTTACAAATCCTGACAGGCGTCACCTCCATGATCTCTTCTATGGGAATTTGGAGGTCAGCGTAGAGGAGACAGATACCGAATACAGGGAATGTACAGTTGAGATGATGAAGGATACCAACAACCTGCGTGTCATGATGCAGCAGGTGGATGGCACTCAGATCAATGAGGCTGACTTTGAGTTTAAGGTAACAGACGACAATACGCTAATGAACTGGGACAATGAAGTAATTTCGACACGTAATGTGGAGTATATGTCTTGGATAAGCGGCAATGCTAGTCCCGGTCAGTTGCCAAGCGGCAACGATGCAAGTGTAGCATACGCAGAGATGAGTTTCCCAAGACTCGTTACATATAATTCACCAAAGCTAAAGATCACAAGAAAGGCTGACGGACACAATGTTGTAGACATTGCACTCATCCCCTATCTGATGTTGCTTAAGAGCGAGGCAAATCACATGGAGCCGCAGGAATTCCTTGACCGCAGAAGCAGTTGGGAACTCTTCTTCTTCCTGCAGGGGGGCACATGGCTTTACTTGGATATCGTGGTGGATGACTGGACCGTACGAATTAATAACACATCATTCGGATTATGATTTTAAAATCGATTATAAGAAAGTCACTATATCTGCTTGCGGTGGCGACAGCTGTAGGTATCTGCAGTTGCAGACACTACTCCGACGACCCATGCCCGCCTAATGAGCCTGTGGTGGCGATCGCTCCTGATATGGTCAATCTATGCCTTCAAGTTTTTTATGACGGCCAGGGTGCAGACACCAGAGCAGAGAATGATCCGGATGATTATGAAAACCCAGCAGGCACGTTTGAAAAAATAAGCAGTTTACGCGTCATTATCATTCGCAATATCGAACAAAGAGATGACGATGACAATCCCACTGGAATAGTTGAGAGAAGAGAAGTTGAAGCCAATCGTCTTGTTGCAACCAATGATGCAGGGTATCCTAAACATGATGATCTAGAATTTGAGGTGGTAGCAGATGAGACTAAACTAATTTATCTCATTGCAAATGAATCTTCCCTACAGGCTCCTAAAAGTCTTTTGGAAGAGAATGATTCATTGACTGCTTCGGGTTTCCTTAGAACATATTTTGAGGTTGGTTCTGAGCCGGACTTAAACCTGCTGAGCAATTGGACGGTATCAGTGCCAAATGTCTCAGAGTCGGGTATCATGACTGAAAATTTATTCTCTGATTCAAAGGCAATGATTCCGATGTTGCCTCTGACAGAGTTCTTTAAAATAAAAGTTGATGCAAAGACTGCAGTTGACGATACGTGTTATTCGAATCTTTTCATTACTCGTGCTGCAGCCAAAGCCACATTCTTGCTTGATCCTGAGGGATTGGAAGCGTATAAAGAACATGATATAAGGATAACATCGATTTCCTTAACAGGTGTAGGTTCTGAAGAATATGTTTTCCCGAATGATACGGAATATTCTCTTGGTAAATACCAAGGCGACGGAAAACCTAATTCGAGCATCGATGAAACATATATCACCACATTTGCGACTCCAAAAGCATCTAAACCTCTTACTTATCTTTTGAATTTTGGATCGGAAGAGAATCCTGATGGAGCTATATCTATGGATATACCCGGTACTGAACCGACGGCTATAGCGGGTCCAATATATTTTCCGGAATCGATACTGGCTAAAGATCAATATTACGAGGTTGCGGTCACACTGAGCAATGGAATGGAACTCAAAGCTCCATTAAAGACAGAAGGTGACAATAATGCAAATATCCTCAACATTAATGGCCGCGAAGCCATCGCCCGGAATACGCACCTGAAGATAACTTTGAAAATAACCGGACAAGTCTTATCTTGTATCGTAGATTTGGTCCCATATATCGGATGCTTTCTTGATCCTTGGTTTGGACTTCCGGATGAAACTGATTGATCTAAGTTAATCAGAGCAAAATTTAAAATTATAACAGAAATTATCCTTATATTGGTAATGACACGTTTTTTCAGAAATATTATAGTCTCATCGCTTGTTATGATCATCCTCGGTGTGTTTTTATCTTCATGTCGAGATGAACTACTATATGATAATTCCATTATTGGGGAAGGAGAAAGTAAAGTTTCAGTCTCTCTCTCCTTTACGCCTATGGGCAGCGCTCTTGACACAAGAAGTGAGGGACAAGCTGTAAAAAATATAAACAATCTATGCGTTGTTATTTATAAATCTAATGGTGAATTTTATGATAAGTTCATGGCAAACGAGCTCACAGGCTATACTTGTGATCAAGTGGGCAATACTCAGTATCCAACCGATACTGTAAATTATAAAGTTGAAGATTCAAATTTTGAATATATTCAAGACCCAAAGACTCCCAAAGCTAAGTTTGATGTAACCCTGCCTTATGGTAAATACCGTATTTATGCAGTGGCTAATATGGGAATGCTATCTGATGATATAACAGAAAATGAGGAAACGTTAAAATCTCATCGAGTTTCATGGAATCCTGAGATATCATCAGATAATGGAGTCAATGGAGAAGGCTACAATGGAGATCATGCTATGTTTGGGTTCTTTACGCTTGCTGACGATTCACGTTCAGTTGGTTTTTCTGCCCCAGAACTTGTAATCAATAAACCCAATATGAATCTCCATTGCTGGATAAAGAGGGTAGTATCTAAAGTTACAATTGCTTTCGACACAAGAAATTTGAAAGAGTCTGTTTCCATCTACATCCGGTCTGTTACAATTCATGATATACCTAATGAGTGTACAATTGGTGAAAACAATTGTCCCCAAAGTAGTGATGACTTAATAGCTGATGGAGAGACACTATATTATGGAGAGGGTGCAGATTCTGAATCTTCTTACAAAAGTTGGATGCGACTTTGGAAAGGTTCAGGAATCGTAGGTACTCATACCGAAGGCGAAAGGGCCCTTTATTTCTTTGAGAATATGCAAGGTAACTATCAAGGTCAAAAGGATTTCCTTAAGACCCAAATTGCTAATGAGACAGGCATGTCCATTAACGAGCCTGCAAAGGATGATGATGGCAACATTATCCTTAATGACAATGGCAATATGGCAACCGATTTCAAGGATCGTATCCGCTATGGATCGTATATTGAGGTGGTGGGTTACTATCAAAGTGCGAATGAAGGTAAGATCAGCCAAGGTCCGATTAAGTATAGGTTTATGCTTGGTAAGAATACTACATATAACTATGATGCGGAACGCAACTTTCACTATAAACTTACTCTAAAATTCCGTGGATGGGCAAATGAGGCCGACTGGCACATTGTCTATGATGAGATTACACCAACTATTATGGTCACTGATCCATACTATATATCATATCTTTACAATCAGGATATGACATATCCTGTGCGTCTTACCGGTATAGACTATATCAGAGATAACAATTTGCATCTCCATGCTCAGATCATAAAGAATAATTGGGTTCCGACAATAGAGAAAACCGGAGCGTTGGCAGATGAGATCTCTGGTGCATATAATAATCTTGATGGTTTTGCTTGGAATAAATGGGCCTACGAACATACTTATAATGGAGTCAACTATGCAGGTTTTCTCTCTCTTAGAGAAAACAAGCAGATTATAGTAGGTCCCGACCAAACTTATGGTGTTGATGGCAACGATTATCTTAGACGTAATTATGAGGGTATCATCAATGTGACCCCTCGATACTATGCAGATTATGACTTAAATGTTGCTAAAGAAGGATTAGGAGTTAGCGGTAGTACAAGCGATGGAACCTATGATGTAGTCGCCACTGATGACAAATCAGTCACAGTGTTGCTCCCGATGTACACTCGCCCCAAGGAGTTAATTCCAGCATCAGACTTTTCTGGTAATAATCCATTCTATGCTTATGTACGAGAGGCTACAGTTCGTTTCTCGTTAAGAAGAAATAATGCTCCTGATCCAACTAATTCTACAGCCAGTGGTTATAGTGATGCCTATGACATCACGTTTAAGGTTAAAGATCAGGATGGCAATGAAAAAGATGTAAAATATGTTGATGTTACAATTTATCAGGTTCCTCGTATTGTCAATCCTAAAGCAATATGGCGTCGTTCCGGTAATAATGAGAAATTCCATGTTCAGATTATGCAACTTGATGCAGCAGGAGCATCTTCATTCCATACATTTGAATCAATTGGTCCTTGGAGAGCAACCATAATTGCTGACCCGGGTAATCTCATAAAACTATATACAGACGATGGACAAGAACTTACAAAGAAGGATATAGATGACAAAAAAAAGCTTTATATAGAGGGTGTAACTGGAACTGAAGCGGATTTCTGGTATGAACCTATAGGATCTACGGGTGCAAACGATGCTCGATGTGGAATCATACAGGTTGAATATCATAATTATACTTGTAAACACCTAATTTTCGTACGTCAAGGATACGATAAAGGTGTGAAGCTTGGAAATGCTACTTGGAGCTGTTATAATGCTTATGCAGCCGGATCTAATAGTACAACACAAGCAGAAGATATTAATTCAACAAATGTTGTTGTGACAACAAGTCCCTTGTCAATTGGATCTTTATTTAAAAGATGCAATTACAATTATGCTATTCGTGAGAGTAATAATGAAAGTTTAGGCTGGCTGCAAAACGTCAATGTTAACACGTCAGTTAATAATCTTTCTACAGCATATAGGAGTGGAAACACCTATGCTACTCGTACTTCAAGATGGAGTGCCATAGCTGGCTATCCATGGAGTAGTAATAGAGGAACAAAACCTACTGGACCTCAAAATCAAAATGACACGGATACAAGAGCGTGGGCCGACACTTGGACTGCAGTTAATAAAAACGTTGGCACATTAACTGTGCCTTCATATGAAGATTATGCGAGCCTTCGTGACAATTGCAATTATGGTTATGGAATTGTATATGGAGATGGTTCTGAAAGTGTAGCTAAAACACTGGCTGATGCTCATGGATTTACTGATTACGATAATGATGGCAATGACGATGGCATTACCGAAAGTGGTGCAAGAGGTGTCAGAGCTTGCATAGTGTACAATGAAATTAATGGAGATCAAGTAATGTTTCCTTTAGGTGCAATGGGTCAAGGACGGCGTGCACTAGCAACTTACACTTTCAATTATGATGCTGCTATAAATGGCACATACTTACAATGGATGATTCCGTATAATACAAGTTATAATGGTGCTTTGTCTTATAGTGGTATTGGAGGTCTTCTGTACAGGCCATCCAGTACGGGAGCCAGAAATGACTGTCGTCCCTTGACCTATAATCTGTATCGAGAGCCTGGTGCAGTATATTGGTTTAAACAGCCTTATCGGAAACCTTGGGCAAGTACTCAGGATAATGACAACAGAGTTGCTGGTTGGGATATTAACTATTATACTCTCGTATTCAATCCATACGATAGCAGTAGTCTTGGTAAATCAACAACAACTTCAACACCAACTGCAACCACATCTTCCGATGCACTCCCAATTAAGTTAATTTATAGGTAAATATAAATATTAAGAAAGCGCCTTATGGGCGCTTTCATTTTTATATGATTATATAAGCTATTACTGACCGTTTGCTTTAAGCCGCAAGCAGCTCTTGCGGGGACAAACCGGCGGGCGGAAGCTTATTTCTGGCTGAGGGAAGGAGGAGGCTTTGGAGGAGAAAAAAGGATGGAGAGGATGAGGATACATGCTGCCGGTTTGTTTCTCCGCATGAGCCGCTTGCGGCTCAGTCTGATTGCTCTGATGCTCCCGGAAAGGGAAGGCTTTTTTGGGGGAGCATTTCGGAGCCGCAAGCGGCTCTTGCGGGGGACAAACCGGTGAGTGGATACTTAGCTTGAGCTCACAAGAGAGGGAGAATGAAAGTAGGGAGGGGATGTTATTGTTCGTGCAAGCACGGTTTACTATCTCATAACCTGACACTGAGGAAAGCTCTGGGGAAGGATGGATCTGGCAAGGAGAAGCTTATTCTTGGATGAGGGAAGGCGAGCATGAGGAGAAGAGACAACATGGAAGCTGACGGCTTTTTGGGAGCTATATGGAAGCCGCAAGCGGCTCTTGCGGAGGACAAACCGGCGGGCGGAAGCTGAGGCTTTTTGGGGAGATATTTCGGAGCCGCAAGCGGCTTTTGTGGGAGAATTAAGGAAGATTGAAGATGTTATTGGCCGCGCAAGCACGGTTTACTATCTCATAGCCTGACAATGGGGAAAGATGGTGAAGATAGATGTAGAATTTTCAATTTGCTGCAAATGCCAGCACCAACGGAACGATGGTAGAAGATACTAACTATTATGGTGTGTTAAGATATGCTGATGTCTATGAATCTCTGACAATAGGGTCTATTATCGTGATGCCTGTCCGATAAAGTTTGTAATTGATGAATAAATCATCATAGTTAATGAGAAAGCAGCCAAATCTTCGATGGAAGATTTGGCTGCGTTGGTTGTTAGGAGGCCATCTCTTTGGAGCCGCAAGCGGCTTTTGCGGGGGACAAACCGGCGGGCGGAAGCTGAGGCTTTTGGGAGATATTTCGGAGCAGCAAGCGGCTGTTTCGGGGGGATTAAGGAAGATAGAAGATGTTATTGGCCGTGCAAGCACGGTTTACTATCTCATAGCCTTACAATGGGAAATGATGGATATGGAAGAGATGGATATGCAAAAGATGGATCTGCAAAAGATGGATATGGAAGAGATTGATCTACAAAAGATGGATCTGGCGGAAGATGGCTCTGCAAAAGATGGATATGGGAAAGATGGATCTGGCGGAAGGAGTCGGAGTTTGCGTAATGAAATTACACTCCTAATGAAAGGCTATGGGATAGTATTCCGTGCTTGCACGGCAGAAATCGGGAAAAATCGATAGAAATCTTCCACCAAATTTGCATATCAATCATCTTTATACTAACTTTGTAGATATTAAATCCCAATAGATATGCCACGACATCCAAAACACGACTATCGTCGTCCCTGTACTTATCACATAACGTTGAAAAAAGATTCCATTGTGCCCGATTTCTCCGTCATCACCGGTAGTCCTGAATTTTGGTATGTTTATCATCCTCCGGTTGGAAAAGCTATTCAGAAAAGCATTGTCGCTATTGAAAAAGAAAATCCAAAATTGAAAGTATATCGATATGCTATAATGCCAGATCATGTCCATATACTCCTACGTGTCTTAGAATATCTCGAAAGACCATTGGGCATTTATATAAGCAAAATAAAAATCAAAGCTCTACAGAACGCCCGAAATTATGGTCTTTCATTTGATTCTCTTTTTGAGAAAGATTTTTATGATCGAATCCTCAGACTTGATCAATCCTTGGATACAGTCATAAAATATGTCTATCAAAATCCATACCGACTCTTGGTGCGGAGATTTTATCCGGATTATTTTCGACGGGTCAATTGCATTTTCTTTTATGAGGGGATGCAGTGGCAGGCATACGGCAATCTTCAGCTTCTTTGGAATCCTTTCAAGGATGCGGTGGTATGTCATCGGGCAGATGCCAGCACTCAAAAGGAGGAGCTGCTCGTCAAAAATTGGATGCATTTGGCATCGAATGGCGGAGTGCTTATTTCTCCTTTTATCGCTCAGAAAGAAAAGGAAGTCAGAGAAAAGGCTGAAGCACAAAATGCAAAGATCATTCTTATCAGCAATGAAGCTTTCGAAGAAAGATATAAGCCGGCTGCACATGATTTTCAACAATGTGAATCAGGGAATCTTCTAATAATCGCTCCTGCTATAGGAATGCCTGATAGCAGGAAGACTTTCCTTTTTCTTAATAAGCTTGCTGAGGATATAGCTCAGGGTAAGATCGGATTTTGAGCCGCAAGCGGCTCTGGCGGGGGACAAACCGGCGGGCGGCAGCTGAATGCTTTTTGGGAGCTTTATGGAAGCCGCAAGAAGCTATTTCGGAGCCGCAAGGGGCAGTTTTCGGGGGGATTAAGGAAGATTGAAGATGTTTTTGGCCGTGCAAGCACGGTTTACTATCTCATAGCCTGACAATGGGGAAAGATGGAGCTGGGAAAGATGGAGCTGGGAAAGATGGAGCTGGGAAAGATGGAGCTGGGAAAGATGGAGCTGGCGAAAGATGGATCTGGAAAAGATGGATTTGGCGGAAGGAGCAGGTGGGAGGTATGGGGGCGCATGCGGAGCATGCTTTATTACGTTCTGGACGCTGGGGGACGCACTCGGAGAGTGCTAACTACTCTGATTGACGCGCGGGGGCGCATGCGGAGCATGCTTTATTACGTTCTTGACGCGGTGGGGGCATGCGGAGAGGGATTGCTATTCTTTTTGATGGTCTTGGACGGAGTCGGGGGT
>JAIDTL010000051.1 GCA_029060725.1 Muribaculaceae bacterium
CTTGTCGTTCTTTTGTTCTTTGGTGGTAAGAAAATCCCCGAGCTTATGAAAGGACTTGGGAAAGGAGTACGATCATTTAAGGACGGAATGAAAGAAGTTGAAAAGGAGATAAAAGATACAGACAATACTGATAAATGAGTTCCGAAGAAAAAAGATAAATCTGAGGTGTATGCACTGGTGTATGTTCGGTGTATGTGATAATGTTTAGGGGTGTATGCTCTGGTGTATGCAAGTTCCGTTTATTTGACTCAATTTCTGTATCCAAAAGAACGAACCTCCTAAGAACAGCTTAGGCTGTAACCTCCATTTTTATCGGAGTATTACAGCCTAACGCTTTTATGAGTTAGAAGTATGTTTAGTCTTCGATAGCAGCCTGCGCCGCTGCTACGCGGGCGATAGGCACACGGAATGGTGAGCAGCTTACGTAGTTCATGCCGATCTTAGCACAGAACTTAACTGAGCTGGGTTCGCCACCATGCTCGCCACAAACACCAACCTTAAGGTCAGGGTTAGTAGAGCGACCTTTCTTAACACCCATTTCTACGAGTTGGCCTACACCTTCCTGATCAAGAACCTCAAACGGATCGACTTTCAGGATGCCGAGTTCTTTGTATTTCTTGATGAACTTAGGAGCATCGTCACGGCTATAGCCGAATGTCATCTGAGTGAGGTCGTTTGTACCGAATGAGAAGAATTCTGCAACTTCTGCAATCTGATTTGCAGTGAGAGCTGCACGAGGAACCTCAATCATAGTACCTACCTTGTAAGGAACTGTTTCGCCTCTTTCGTCAAACACTTTTGAAGCTGTAGTGTGAATTACGTTAGCCTGGTGCTGGAGCTCCTTGAGAGTGCCTACGAGAGGAACCATGATCTCAGGGTGAACCTTGATGCCTTTAGCCTTGCAGTTGAGGGCAGCCTCAATGATAGCACGAGTCTGCATCTCTGTGATCTCTGGATATGTGATACCAAGACGGCAGCCACGGTGTCCGAGCATCGGATTGAATTCTTCGAGAGAGTCTACCTTTGCCTTAACCTCTTCAAGTGTCAGACCCATTTCCTCAGCCATCTCTTTCTGAGTAGCTGTCTGGTGAGGAACAAACTCATGCAATGGAGGATCAAGGAGACGTACTGTCACGCCATATCCGTCCATTGCTGTGAAGATACCTTCGAAGTCACCACGCTGCATCGGAAGAAGCTTAGCAAGAGCTACGCGACGACCTTCTTCATCGCTGGCAAGAATCATCTCACGGATAGCCTTGATACGATCACCTTCGAAGAACATGTGCTCTGTACGGCAAAGACCGATACCTTGTGCTCCAAACTTGCGAGCTTGCTTAGCATCGCGAGGGGTATCTGCGTTTGTGCGAACAAGACACTTTGTAAATTTATCAGCAAGGTTCATGATAGCTGCGAAGTCGCCACCGAGTTCCGGTTCTGTAGTCGGAACCTGGCCATCATAAACGTCGCCGGTGGAACCATTGAGGGAAATCCAGTCGCCTTCCTTATAAGTCTTGCCACCCATCTCTACAGTCTTAGCCTTGTAGTCAACGCGGATTTCGCCTGCACCTGATACGCAGCACTTACCCATACCACGAGCTACAACTGCAGCATGGCTGGTCATACCACCACGCATAGTCAGGATACCCTGAGCTACTGCCATACCACGGAGGTCTTCAGGTGAAGTCTCGATACGCACGAGAACTACCTTACGCTTCTTGTCTGCCCAAGCCTCTGCATCATCAGCTGAGAATACAACTTGACCGCAAGCGGCACCCGGAGATGCAGGAAGACCCTTTGCTACAACCTTAGCACGCTTAAGTGCGTCCTTGTCAAAGATTGGGTGGAGGAGTTCGTCGAGTTTCTGCGGCTCCATACGGAGAAGTGCAGTCTTCTCATCGATCATATTGTCGCGGAGCAGATCCATAGCAATCTTTACCATAGCTGCACCTGTACGCTTGCCGTTACGAGTCTGGAGCATCCAAAGCTTACCATTCTGAATTGTGAACTCCATATCCTGCATATCGCGGTAGTAATCTTCAAGACGGTTAGCGATAGCGATGAGTTCTGCAGCGCAATCAGGCATTGTCTCTTCAAGTGCGGGATATTTAGAAGCACGTTCTTCTTCTGAAATACCTTGAAGCTTAGCCCAACGGCGAGAACCTTCGATGGTGATCTGCTGAGGAGTACGCACACCTGCTACTACGTCTTCGCCCTGAGCGTTGATAAGATACTCACCGTTGAAGATATTTTCACCAGTAGCTGCGTCACGGCTGAATGCAACACCTGTAGCAGAATTGTTGCCCATGTTACCGTATACCATTGCCTGAACATTGACAGCAGTTCCCCATTCTTCAGGGATCTGGTTCATGCGACGGTAAAGGATTGCGCGTTCGTTCATCCAGCTGTCAAATACAGCGCAGATGCCACCCCAAAGCTGTTCCCAAGCTGATTCGGGGAAGTCCTTGCCTGTATATTCCTTAACGGCAGCCTTGAAACGCTTAACGAGTTCTTTGAGATCGTCTACGTCAAGTTCAGTGTCAAGCTTAACACCCTTTTCTTCCTTCACCTGATCCATGATTGCTTCAAATGGATCGATGTCAGTTTTGCTCTTTGGCTTCATACCGAGAACAACGTCGCCATACATCTGGACGAAACGGCGGTAGCTATCCCAAGCGAAACGAGGGTTACCGCTCTTCTCTGCCATTGTAGCAACTGTCGCATCGTTCATACCGAGGTTAAGGACTGTATCCATCATACCAGGCATAGAAGCACGAGCGCCTGAACGAACAGAAACGAGAAGAGGATTAGATGGGTCGTTAAATTTATTGCCAGTGAGCTCTTCGATATGAGCGATAGCCTTCTCTACATCTTTCTGGATGTCGGCTACAACTTTGTCACGGCCATACTGAGTGTACTCTGTACATACTTCTGTAGTGATAGTGAATCCGGGAGGCACGGGCATTCCCAGAAGATTCATCTCAGCAAGGTTTGCTCCCTTGCCGCCGAGAAGGTTTCTCATCTCGGCATTACCTTCGGCTTTACCATTGCCGAACGTATAGACTTTCTTTGCCATTTGTTATTAATTATATTTAATATTGTCTTTAAGGTCATATACCGGAAACCGACCATGTGCAGACGGCTGCTCTGCTCATGGGTTTTCATCCGTTTTCAGATTATGTGTGCAAATTTAATAAAAAACCTCCGAATAACCTAATTCTTGAAAGAAATTATTATCCAAAATGCTAAATTTTGGGCATTTTTTAGACTTTTTTTAATTTAGATCAATTTTTATAGCCATATCAAAGGATTTTTTTATTAATTTTGTATGCTGAACTAAAAGGGTCTGTCCGCATTTAGATTCTGCCGGCGTTTTTTCTACACCCTTTGTAATTTTTACGCATAATATGAAAAAATACATCCTCAGCCTCTCCGCGGCAATCTTTGTCTTTTCCTTTGCATCTGCCGCCTTTTTGACAAAGGATCTTCCCAAGGTATATATCGCGGGAAGCGAATATTATTTGTATGAAGTTAAAAAAGGAGATTCGCTATATGGCATTGCCAATAGATATGGATGGAATATTGACAAACTGGAAGAATTGAATCCTTCTCTCAGCAAAAAACTGGAGAAGGGCGCTAAGGTGTATTATCCTGTAGATATTGAAGACAGAATCGATGAAGACGACGATGAAACGGATTTTACACCACCGGATGCATATCCTGTAATCCGGCATATTGTAAAAAAAGGAGACTCAGTATATTCGATAGCAAAATTATATGGTGTCAAGGTCGATAAGATTTACCTTTACAATCCTTCTTCAAAGAAAGTTTTGAAAAAGGGTGATGTGATTACTATTCCTCAAGATTCGGAGTCTATTAATGATGGTTCTACCTATTTATATTATACCATTAAGGATGGAGACTCTCTATCAGATATCGCTACGGCTTATAATACAAGTATAGAGCAACTGCTACGGGATAATAAAGGTGTGTCAGAAAATAATTTTGCTTCAGGCGACATTCTCCGCATCAGCGTCAATTCCAATAAAGATAATTTAGAAGTCAGGGAAGTGGAGGAGACTCGGATTGCGCATATTGACACATACAAGGCAGAGAAAAACGATACTTGGGAGACAGTTGCTGAAAAAAACGGTGTTGATATACAAGATCTTTTAGAAGCTAATTCCGGCACTCGCCTCAAAAAAAATGCACAGATTGCAATCCCGGTGCTTGAGACTACCACTGTAGAAAAAGAGATAGAACCTTTCGACGAGCGTGAAAATACTCTTGAAGGAAGACGTGACATATATAAAGAGGTACACATGCTTGGAGTAGGAGATTCCATTGCTGACTACTCTAATTCTGTAAGTTTAGCGGTCGTCATAGAAGATCCTATGTCGAAGCGCGATAATGAGTTTACACGCGGCACCCTGTTGGCAATTGACCGTCTGAAAAACTCACCTTATCAGATACGTTTCAAACTGCTTTGCGACAATAGGGCAAGTGTGGATTCTCTGAAGAATATGGAGTCTATGAAAACTTATCTTGACGAGTTCAAGCCCGATATCGTAGTGACTACATACGAAAAGAATTTCCCGACATGGCTTGCTCAATATGGAGAAGACAACGGAGTGGAAATAGTCAATTCTTTCGACGTGAAGAGCGAACTCTATATGGATAATCCTTCGATGATCCATCTGCTGACACCTTCTGCATATTTCAGCGATGAAGTAGGAGAGTGGACTTCCTCATCCTTAGGATCATACAAACTTGTGATGGTAGGGAAAGAAGACAAGGAAGACGCCTTTGCTGAGTCAATCAAGGGTAGACGTGATCAATCTTCAGTGATCAGCCGAAAACTGGAAGACCTTGCTGAAACCAAGCTTGAAGAGGGAGGACGCTATCTTTTCTATGGTTATCCAACTTCGAAAGATGATATTCAGACTATGATCACAGCTATTGAATATTTGAAGGAAAATAATCCTTTTGTAGAGATCAAGGTGATGGGGCGTCCTAACTGGATCACTATAGCTGAAGGAATGAGAGAACGTTTCCATAAGGCTGACGTATATTTCCCGTCAAGATTCTTCTTTGACCATACGATGGGTCCGGGAAAGGAATTCGTAGCTACTTATACTTCGGCTTACGGACATAGCCCAATTCGTTCATTCCCAACCTACGCTGTAGCCGGATATGATATTTCTAATTACTTCATACCGGGAATAGCGTCAAACGACGGGGATTTCAATGCATCTGTACCTGACGGAAAAGAGATACAAACCCCTATCAATCTCGAGCGAGTTGGCAATTGGGGTGGATTTTTCAATCCTTCTGCCTACATGATACGATACTCTCCATTCGGAGACATTGAGAAGATTTTAATCAGAAGATAAGCCATGAAAAGACTTGCTTTTTTGATAATATCGATAGTAGTCTCCGCCATTTCAGGATTGGCTCAAACTCATTTTGATTCCCGTATTGACATTGGTGTGAGAGGAGGCTGCACGTTATCAACTGTGACCTTCAAACCCTCAATCACCAGTAAATTTGGAATGGGCTATACCGGAGGAATCACTTTCCGCTACACAGAGGAGAATCATTTCGGGCTAATTGCCGAAGTCAATCTTGTACAACGCGGTTGGTCAGAAAAATTTGAAGATCTCCCATATAATTATCAGAGGATACTTGATTATGTTGAAGTGCCTATAATGTCGCATATATATTTCGGCCGTAGAGGAAAATTCTTCATAAACGCCGGTCCGGAAATAGCTTATTACCTTGGAGATCACATCAAGAGTAATTTTGATTACTATAATACTCAGGATCTACCCGGCTTTCATGACAAGAACAGAAGATACGAACAGCTCACGATGGAAGTGAGCCAAAAAGTTGACTTTGGAATTGTAGCAGGATTAGGTGGCGAATTTAGTCTAAATCGGAAAAATTCATTGGCTGTGGAAGCTCGACTCTATTATGGAATCGGCAATGTCATGCCATCCGGACGTCAGGACACTTTTTCATTGTCAAACCAACTAAGCATAGCCGTGACTGCCGGATATTGGTTTAGAATTAAATAAAATCCCTTATAAGACGTGAAATTCAGAACCGAATACAAAGCGGAGCCATCCCGGCTCCATCTTGATCCGACGAGGCCAATTGTTCTCGTCGGATCCTGTTTTGCCGACAATATCGCCGGAAAGATGCGAGAAAGTCTATGGGATGCATTTAATGGACTTGGAACTCTCTACAATCCCATGTCGATAGCTAAAGTTTTAGATCTGATGGCGTTTGGTGTTGTAGATTCAAATGATATAGAGTCTTCTCTATTTGAAGCTAATGGAATTGTGCATTCATGGTTGTTTGATTCCCATTTCTCTGCCACTTCAAAAGAGGAATGCAAAAAAAATATCATTGAAAGTCGCACAAAACTATTGGAAAGCTTTGAAAAATCCCAAATGCTTATAGTGACTTTTGGCACAGCCTGGTGCTATTCCTTACAAAATATCAATAATGATGAAGAATATATAGTAGCCAACTGCCATAAAATGCCCTCATCAATGTTCAGTCGCAGAAGGGCATCAGTAGAAGAAATATCTAAATTATGGATAGATTTATGCAAGCGGCTACAACAAAAATATCCGGATCTTTCGATAGTATTTACAGTGAGTCCTGTGAGACATCTTAAAGATGGGTTTGAGGGAAACACTCTGTCTAAAAGCACGCTTCAACTTGCAGTGGAACAAATTCGGACGAAAATTGAAAATGCATTATATTTTCCGGCATACGAACTGGTGTGCGACGACCTTCGAGACTATAGATTTTACGCCTCCGACCTTGTTCATCCATCAGATTCGGCTATAGAATACATTTGGGAGATATTCTGTCAGACCTTTCTTGACGACCACGGAATGACAATGATAAAAGAGGGAAATAAAAAATATAAGAGGCTCAATCATCGCCCAATTATGCGACTTGGAAATTGAAGCATTTTTCATAAAAAATGTAAAATTTGTATTTTTATCGCAAAAAATAGACTAATTCAATTTTTAATATTTGTATATTTAATGAATTATCATTAACTTTGTAGGATAATAAGCACAATTGTTTATTTGAATGCTTCACTTACCAAGTTAATATAATGAAAATACTAATAGCCGACGCAGGCGCGACCAAAACAGACTGGGTAAAACTCACACTCGGCTCTTCAGCCGGAGAAGAAGAATACTATACGGGCGTAGGAATAAGTCCGTTGCATAATGATGCAGATATGATTGAGGAGGAACTTCGCTTGGTAAGAGCATCACTTGGAGATTCTTTCGATAAAATCAGATTTTTTGGAGCTGGCATTGGTTCTCCAATTATCGCAGGTAAGATGGAAGCCATTCTTTCAGAAATGTTTTCATGTCGAGATATCAAGGCAGACAGTGATATGGCTGGGTCTGCCATGGCTTTACTCGGCAACACCCCCGGCATAGCATGCATTATGGGCACCGGTAGCAATTCATGCCATTACGATGGTGAAAAAATCGACCGTAAATCCGCGTCGCTTGGATATCTTCTTGACGATGAGGGGGGAGGAGTTGCCTATTGCCGACGTCTTCTTGCTGATGTGTTTAAGAAAATTGCTCCGCAAGAGATAATAACCGAATTTGACAAAAAATATTCCCTGTCTGTAAGTGAAGTGGTAGATCATCTTTACCGTCGCCCATCTCCTAACAGATGGATTTCAAGCTTTATGCCTTTTATTGTAGACCACATATCCGATGGATATATTCAGGCATTGGTTGAATCCCAAACTAAAAGATTTTTCGACAGGGAATTCCAATCATACTCTGATTCTGAATTGAAGACAGAAGGAATTGGCTTCATAGGATCTGTGGCTGAATTTCTTAAGCCGACAATTGAGAGCGAGATGCAAAGACGAGGATGGAAACTGAGGGCAATTATCAGGCGACCGGTAGATTCCCTCATTAAAAAGATTAAAGATTACGAATGAATAATAAATTAAGAATATTGTTTTTTTCAAGTGTGCTTTTGGGATGCTCGTTCATTTCATCGGCACAGCTGGCCAATGACTCTACCGAACTCATTGATAGTGGTGTCATGTATGTGGATCCACTTTTTGAATATCCGATAGCACCGGAAGAATTGACTTCTTTCACAGAAAAATGCGATTGGCTCGTGGAGAACTTTTGGAATGGTTTTGATTTAAAATCAAAAGATGCTGTAGACCAAAACAAACTAAATCATGCTTTTAAAGTATTTTCAACAACATGCCAATATGCTAACAAAGATAAGGTAACATCAGCGATAGATAAGCTCATGAAAAACCTCCAGAAGAATCCCATTCTTCTGTATCAGATGACAAAATCTGCCGAGGAGAATATCTACGGCCCTCGGGCTGAAGTATGGATTGATGAACTCTACGTAAGGATACTCAAATCTGCGCTTGCAAGCAAAAAATTTCCTACGACAAAAAGGGCAAGATATGAAAGCCAACTGAAACAACTTGAAAATTCAATGTTAGGAAATAAACCGGCTACATTTGATTTTGTGCGTCCCAACGGAGACAAGGCTCAATATTTCCCTATGGCGACTCCAACCATCATAATGTTTGGAGATCCAGAATGTGATGAATGCCGCATGGGAAAACTTAGGATGCAATCTAACGTTTCTTTCAGCAAGGCTGTGACTGATGGAAAAATCAATGTCCTATTCATCATCCCTGATCCGGAAGATGGTTGGGAAAAGAAGGTGTCAGATTTTCCTAAGAATTGGTCGGTCGGGGCTTCTGACTCTGTAGCGGATATTATTGATATTCGTGATATCCCGGAAATCTACGTGATTGACACAAACGGTAAGATAGTTAACAAGCATATTGGCGCAGTCAAGGCAATGAATGAAGCATTGTCATTGATTCAGCAATAATTGTCACCTAAACCTGACAAATTGATGTAAAAATGAATAGAAAGAAGGTTCTTGGACTACCAAAAAAAATATATGTGACCACAACCGGCTACAGCTACACTCATCTCGGACGACTCTTTCTTCGTCTTTTTGTGGGAATAATGCTCATGCAATTTGGTATTCGGCAGATAGGACATGCTTCTATGCTTGCAGAGACATTTCCAGCCGTAATGGGTATGACTTCTGAGGCATCTTTGTGGACCATGATTTGCATAGAAATAGGATGTAGTGTCTTTATTATGGCAGGTTTTTTGACGAGGATCATGATCTTGCCCCCATTTGTTGCTATGATTATGGCAGAATATCATCTTCTCCACAATGTAGCCACAAATGCATCCTACCAGTTAAGTTGGGAGCAACCCGGGTATCTGCCAATTATGTTTTTGGGAATTTATTTCTTTCTAATTCTTGTCGGTCCCGGCAAGATATCTGTTGATTATTTTCTTTCGCTCCATCTTCTGCATTCGTCAGATCACAGCGAGGATGAACTTGAGGAAGTGTAATGAAAATAGCTGTTTTAATATCAGGAGGCGTTGACAGTGCAGTGACAGTAGACCGCCTTTATAAGGATGGCCATGAGTTGCATCTTTTCTATATTCGCATCGGTATGGACAATGGTGAAGGTCAATGCACAGCGGAGGAGGACATAGAAATGTGCACACTTATTGCTAAGAAGTATGGCCTTCCTTTTAAGGTAGTATCCCTACATGAAGAGTATTGGGAATACGTCATGCAATATGCTCTGCAGACTGTCAAGCAAGGATTGACTCCTCATCCCGACATGATGTGTAATAAGATCATTAAGTTTGGATTTTTTGAAGAGCGCTGGGGCCATGATTTTGATAAGACTGCTACCGGACACTACGCAAAAGTCATAGAAAAGGATGGTAAATATTGGCTTGCTACCGCTCCGGATCCGGTGAAAGATCAGACCGATTTCCTTGCTCAAATAAGCTACGACCAACTGTCGCATATATTGTTCCCGCTTGGAGATATGACTAAGGAAGAAGTGAGGGAAGCTGCTTTGAAGGCTCAACTTCCAAATGCTACAAGAAAAGACAGCCAAGGCATCTGCTTCTTGGGAAAGATTGACTATAGCGATTTCCTTGAGCGTCAATTGGGCACAAAGAAAGGGCCCGTCATAGAGATAGAGACAGGACGAAAAATCGGAGAGCATAAAGGATATTGGTTTTATACTATAGGTCAACGCAAAGGTCTTGGCCTTGGAGGCGGACCCTGGTTTGTAGTAAGAAAAAACATCCGAGACAATGTCATATACGTCAGTCATGGGTATGACACAAAACTCCAATATGGTAAGGAAATTTTTATGGATGAAATGCACTGGATCACTGTGAATCCATTTGTATCTGATCTATTTGAAAAAAATGAAGACGGATCGCTCCAAATATCATTTAAGACGAGGCATACCCCTGAGTTTTTTGATGGTATCCTTCGGCATATCGAGGATGGTAGATACGTCATCGATTCAGATCGTGAAGTGCAGGGTATAGCACCTGGACAATATTCTATAATATACACTCCGGATAGGAAGATTTGTCTTGGTTCAGGAATGATATCAAAACCATGATATGAAAATCTAATATATTCAGAAAATGGAAAATGAATTGGTTAGGCTTAATGTAGTCGGAATTACTTACAACCAGATTGAAAATGGTATGTATGCGATGATTCTTGAAGAAGAGGGCGGAAGACGGCGTCTTCCGATCATCATAGGCTATAATGAAGCCCAATCTATCGAATGTCTTCTTCAAAAGATTAAGACTCCTCGTCCGCTTACTCACGAGTTTACTTCCGAAATCATCAATGCTTTTGGCATAGAAATAGAATCAGTTGTGATAAAACAACTTGAAAATGGTATCTTCACTGCAGATGTCTCTTTCAAGAAAGGACGCTCTGTCAGAGTTCTTGATGGCAGGTCGAGCGATGCCATAGCGCTTGCCATGCGAGCTGATGCTCCAATTTTTACATCCAAAGAGCTTCTTGACAAGTGTGGTATCGAAAGAGATGCATTAGCATCCAGACAACTCCATGCCCCATCTCGCCAATCGATTCCAGTAAGGTCTGCTATTGAACGAGTGAAGAATCCAGTTGCAGATCCTTTCGCCGATGTTAGCCTCGAAAGCTTAAAACGCATGATGGAGAAGGCTGTCAAGAATGAGGATTATGAAAAAGCTGAAGAGATAAAAAAAGAAATTGATAAACGGCACGATTGTGCTATATAATGCCGTAAGACATGAGCCGAAAAAACGACCGTATCGAACATCTCATTGAGATTATTAAGAACAATAATGTTGGTAGCCAGGAAGAGCTTTTGAAGATGCTCGCAGATAAGGGTATCTTTGTCACTCAAGCTACTCTGTCGCGCGATCTTAAGATGCTCAAGACGACAAAAGTGCCTCTTGACCACGGGTCGTATGCTTATATGCTCCCGGATGCTTTGACCACTAAACTGAACAGTTCCGGCAGAAGGACAGCTGAATTCACTCGCCATGCTGGCAATGGGTTCATTTCACTTGAATTCTCAAATAATATTGGAGTAATGCTGACACGCAATGGTTATGCTTCAGGAATTGCATACGATATCGATATGCTGAATGCTCCTGAGATAGCAGGTACGATCGCTGGTGCCAACACTGTCTTTATAGTCTTTAGAGAGGGCGTTTCACACGAACAGGCAACTGAAGTGCTTTCATTAATTTTACCAGTAAAAACTAAAGGCAATGATTAGAGTTGGAATTGCAGGTGCCGATACGGCAATGGCAGGAGAATTGATTCGAATTCTGATCAATCATCCTGATGTGGAACTCGTCAGTGCTTTTGCACCGGGGAAAGTCGGGCGTAAAGTAGCTTCTGTCCATCATGGATTGGCAGGAGAATGCGAACTCGAATTTTCTCCTGACATTAATCCTAAGAATCTTGATGTTATTTTCATAGATGCACATTCAGATGTGGCTGACAGGTTTAGAATGAATACTGACAGATGGCCTGATCTCCGCATCATTGATATGTCGCATTGCCCTTCGCTTGATTTTGATGCTCTCGATATGGCATACGGTCTGCCTGAGACAAATCGCAAACAGCTTGTACGTGGGTGTCGAAGGGCTGTTGTCCCAAGGTCTGTTGCAGCTGCCGCTATAATCGGATTGTATCCCCTTGCACGTCATCTTTTGCTCAAGGGCGACATCTACGTTGATTATGCGTGCCCGAAAGACATTGACACGGAGGAGAAGATGAACATGGTGCGTCAAGAAATTCTTTACGTACTCAAGAAGACTCAGAACTCATTCTATGGCAATATCATACTCCGGCATCTTGACGAAGAAGTCTCGGATAGAGGATTAAAGGTGACTGTTGAGATTCCGTGTTCACTTGATATCAATGAGGTCTTCAAGATATTTGATGATTGTTATGAAGATCATAACTTCACTTTTATGTTGTCAAACTCTATGCCTGGCTATGAAGTGGAAGGCACGCAGAAGACCCTTGTCACTCTACAGAAACAGACTTCCGACAGGCTGACCATTACAATAATAGCGGATAGCCGCATGAGAGGTGGAGCTGGGGATGCAGTCCATATTATGAATCTTCTTTTTGGACTTCACGAGCGCACCGGATTATATCTGAAAGCCCATAAGTTTTGAGTTGCTATGAGTGTGAATAAAGTGATTCTTATAGGTAATGTCGGTGGCGATCCCGACGTTAGATATCCTGAGAAAGATTTTCCAGTGGCTTATTTCTCTCTTGCCACTAATGAACTTCGAGGTAACTCAGAAGTGACGGAATGGCACAATATCGTGATGACAGGGGAGCAAGCCCGCTACGCAGAGCGATATCTAAGGAAAGGAATGAAATTATATGTGGAAGGAGCGCTACGTACGCGTCAATACACAGATAAGTTCAATATCGCGCGTAAGCGGACCGAGATATATGCTCAGCTCTTCGAGATTCTCGCGCGTCCTCAGAACTAAATTTTTCAATTCACAGACGATTAAACCCTTAAATGATTAAACAATAAAGAACATGAGGAAGTGGAGAATAGAAGACTCGAGTGAACTCTATAATATACAAGGATGGGGACTCAGCTATTTTAGCATCAATGATAAGGGACATGTGCAAGTGACTCCCAAATCGGGTTACGCCCCTGTAGATATTCGTCAAGTGCTCGATGAATTGAAACTTCGGGATATTTCAGCTCCAATGCTGCTGAGATTTCCGGATATCCTTGACGATAGAATCCGAAAGATCACCAGCTGCTTCAAGACCGCAAGCCAGGAATATAAATATGAGGGACAAAGCTATCTTGTATATCCTATCAAGGTCAATCAAATGCGGCAGGTCGTGGAAGAAATTGTGAGCCACGGCAATAAGTATAATATCGGTCTGGAAGCCGGTTCTAAACCTGAATTGCATGCTGTGCTTGCGGTCAACACACATGAGAATTCTCTTGTAGTCTGCAACGGCTATAAGGATGAAGATTATGTAGAGCTTGCTCTTTTGGCTCAGAAGATGGGACGCAGAATATATCTTGTCGTGGAAAAGCTTAATGAACTGCGTCTTATCATGAAGGTTGCCAAGAGATTGAAAGTGGAGCCAAATTTAGGCATACGTATTAAGCTTACATCTGCAGGAAGTGGCAAATGGGAAGAATCCGGAGGGGATGTCAGCAAATTTGGTCTTAACTCCAGTGAACTTCTTGATGCTCTCGAATTCCTTGATAAGAATAAGATGAAGGGATGCCTAAAGCTTATTCATTTCCATATAGGTAGCCAGATCACTAAAATCCGACGCATCAAGAATGCTCTAAGAGAAGCCATGCAATTCTATGTCCAGCTCTCTAAAGCAGGCTTCGATATTGATTTCGTCGACATTGGTGGTGGTCTTGGTGTCGACTATGACGGCACTCGCTCTTCATCAGGAGAGAACTCTATGAACTATTCTATACAAGAGTATGCCAACGATGCTGTATCGGCTCTTGTAGACGTTTGCCGAAAGAATAATCTTCGCCATCCTAATATAATAACTGAATCAGGGCGGTCAATGACGGCTCATCATTCTGTTTTGATCATTGAGACTCTTGAGACTACTCAACTTCCAATTTGGAATGACAATGACGAGCTTCCGGAAGATGCTCACGAACTCACAAAAGAACT
Source organism: Muribaculaceae bacterium (assembly GCA_029060725.1). Classification (GTDB taxonomy): domain Bacteria; phylum Bacteroidota; class Bacteroidia; order Bacteroidales; family Muribaculaceae; genus Lepagella. The sequence goes on from JAIDTL010000051.1 coordinate 14,136, forward strand.
TTATAATATTTGGGACAAGATAGATTCTTCTCGTGTATTTGAAGATTGGCATGATGCCCTTCAGATAAGGGAAGAAGCACTTGAGTTGTTTAGTCTCGGATTGCTTAATCTTACTACAAGAGCTCGTATCGAGAAACTTTTCTGGAGTGTGGCTCGTGACGTTCATGACATTACCAAGAGCATGAAGCATCCGCCTGAAGAGCTTCGCAAGGTAGCTCGTATGCTTCCTGAGAAATATTTCTGCAATTTCTCTTTATTCCAATCATTGCCAGACACTTGGGCTATCGACCAGATGTTCCCCACAATGCCAATCAGCAGGCTGGATGAAAAACCTTCTCATGAATGCACCATCCAAGATGTGACTTGTGATTCCGATGGAAAGATCAATCGATTTGTTGCTCCTCAGGGTGTTAGCCATTCTTTACCGGTACATCAGTTGAAACCCGGAGAACCATATTACATAGGTGTCTTCCTTGTCGGTGCTTATCAGGAGATTCTTGGAGATTTGCACAATTTGTTTGGCGACACTGCAGCAGTGCATATCACATGCGATAAGGACGGATATGAAATCGAACAGGTTATAGATGGTGAGCCGGTAGCAGATGTGCTCGATTATGTGGAATATAATCCCAAAAAGCTTGTCCGCAATCTTGAGACCTGGGTGTCTAAGTCAATGAAAGCCGGAAAGATTACCGCTGAAGAGGGACGTCAATTCCTTAATATATACAAGTCCGGACTCTACGGAATCACCTATCTTGAGAGATACTGATGAGCCGTTATTTTATCAAATTGGGCTACCGTGGTGCACCATTTCACGGATGGCAGATACAGCCGAATGCTGTCAGCGTTCAGGAAGAGATTGAAAAGGCTCTTTCCACTGTACTCCGCGTTCCGACTTCAATTGTTGGAGCAGGAAGGACTGACACTGGTGTAAATGCCCGCACTATGTATGCCCATTTTGACTATGACGGTATACTTCCTGAAAAAGGAAGATTGCTTGTCTCTCTCAATCGCCTTGTGGGCAGAGATATCTCTATACATGATATTTTTAAAGTTTCAGATGACGCTCACGCCCGATTCGATGCCATCGAACGGACATATAAGTATTTCGTCGCATTTGAGAAGACACCGTTTTTTTATCCTCTTAGTTGGCATTGCCCAAATGGTCTCGACTTGGACATGATGAATGATGCTGCCAAGCTTCTTCTAAAGACGGAAGATTTCACATCATTTGCCAAGCTTCACAGCGACGCAAAGACCAATATTTGCAAAGTGACGAGAGCCGAATGGACTATGGAAGAAAATATGGCAATTTTTACTATCAGTGCTGATCGATTTCTTCGAAATATGGTCCGTGCAATTGTCGGCACCCTTGTTGATGTCGGAAGAGGAAAATTGACCTTGGATCAATTTCAAAATGTGATAGACAGAAAAGACAGATGCTCCGCCGGGCAGTCTATGCCGGGCGAAGCCCTGTTCCTTTGGGACATTAGATATCCATTTATCAGTCTGGAAGAGGCGATTTGTAAGAAATGACCTAATTAAATCAATATGACACCTGAAGAAAGAATCTTGGAGCTTCGCAATGAGCTCAACAAGCATAATCATAATTATTATGTACTTAACTCTCCAGAAATCAGCGATAAAGAGTTTGACATGCTGATGAAGGAACTTGAAGCTCTCGAAAAAGAACATCCTGAGCACTTTGACCCTCTTTCTCCTACCCAACGCGTTGGTTCTGACTTGACAAAAGGATTCGAACACATTGTCCATGAACGCCCAATGCTTTCCCTTGCCAATACTTATACTATTGGAGAAGTAGATGAATGGTTTGACAGAGTTAAGAAAGGTCTCGAAGGTCAAAGTTTCGAAATAACGGGAGAAATGAAATATGATGGGACTTCTATTTCTTTGACCTACGAAGGAGGACGCCTTGTAAGGGCTGTAACACGTGGCGATGGCACACAAGGTGACGATGTGACAGCCAATGTCAAGACAATCCGGAGCATTCCCCTTGTTCTTCAACCAGGTGATTGGCCGGAAAAATTCGAAATCCGTGGTGAAATCCTTATGCCATGGAAGGTCTTTGATGAACTGAATAAAGAACGTGAATACAATGAAGAACCCTTGTTTGCTAATCCCCGTAATGCTGCAAGCGGAACGCTGAAGACACAAGATCCTCGTGAAGTGTCAAAGCGTCGTCTTGATGCCATTTTCTACTATCTTCTATCAGATAATCTTCCATACGACACTCACTATGCAAATATGGAGGCTGCTCGCACTTGGGGATTCAAGGTTTCCGGAGAAATGAAGATTCTTCATACTGTGGAAGAAGTGGATGCTTATATAGATTATTGGGATACCGCAAGAAAAGAACTTCCGGTTGCTACTGATGGACTTGTATTTAAAGTGAATTCTTTGCGTCAGCAACTAAATCTTGGCTACACTGCAAAGTCTCCACGATGGGCTGTGGCTTTCAAGTTCAATCCAGAGAATGCTTGCACTAAACTTCGTTTCGTAAGTTTTGAGACAGGAAGAATGGGTATTGTAACCCCTGTGGCTAATCTTGATCCTGTTTTGCTTTCCGGAACAATCGTGAAACGTGCATCCCTTCATAATGCCGACATCATGAAGGAACTTGACATTCATGAAAATGATTGGCTTTATGTAGAAAAAGGTGGTGAAATCATTCCTAAGATTACAGGAGTGGACACATCACGACGTGAATCAGGAAGCAAACCCATAGAATTTGTATCTCGTTGTCCCGTCTGTGATGCTCCTCTTGTCAATAAAGAGGGTGACGCAGCATGGATATGTCCTAATAAGTATGGTTGTCGACCTCAAATCACCGGAAGGATTGAGCATTTCTGTGCCAGAAGGATGATGAATATTGATGGAGTTGGAGAAGAGACCGCCGAATTGCTCTATGATAAAGGACTGGTCAAAACTTCTGCCGACCTTTATGACCTTACCAAAGATCAGCTTTCCATCCTTGACCGTTTTGGAGACAAGAGTGCTGAAAGAATCCTAAATGGACTTGAGGCTTCTAAGCAAGTCCCTTTTGAAAGGGTTGTGTATGCTTTGTCTATTCCCAACGTTGGGGAGACAAATGCTAAAAGAGTAGCTAAAAGTGTGAAAAGCATGGAGCGTATGATGGCGATGAGCATTGAAGAGCTTCAAGCTATCCCGGATGTAGGTCCGATTATGGCGCAAGGCATCTACGACTATCTCCGCGATCCGATCAATATCGAAAACATACGGAGATTGAGTGAAGCCGGATTGCAAATGCAGTTGAGCGAGGAGAAAATGCTCCCGGAGGGTACTGCTTTGGAAGGTAAATCAATTGTGATTTCAGGCACTTTTGCTCATCATAGCCGTGAGGAGTATAAGGAATTGATTGAAGCTAACGGAGGCAAGAACGTCGGAAGCATTTCTAAGAAAACTTCTTTCGTACTTGCCGGAGAGAATATGGGACCGGCAAAATATGAGAAATGCCAGAAATTGGGTATTCCGTTAGTATCAGAATCAGAGTTCCTTAAGATGATAGGACAATAATCTTAAACAAACAAGCAGCCAAGTCTCAACTTGACTGCTTTCTTTTTTTGATTTCTTTTCGAATGTTGATTTATTTGAATAGGAGTGGGGCCATTTCCTTAAGGCTGCGCCGCCATGTAAGAAATTCGTGAGCAGTATCAGGAGATACGTATGCCACAGCGTTAAAGCCCGCACTCTGTAAATCTTCTACTGATTTCTTCACACCTTCAGGATTTTCTTTAGATCCGCATGATGTGAATATCAGGCTTGGCTTAACTTTCAGGTCAGAAGGAATATATGTGCCGCCACTAAGAAGACCATAGTAGTCAAAAGTTTCGGGGCGGGAGAGTGTGATGTTTTTTGTCTCCATACCTCCCATTGAAAGTCCTGCCATAGCACGGTGCTTCTTATCCGGAATAGTGCGGAAATTGGCATCAATATAGGGAATTAGTTCGTCGACGAGGACTGTCTCAAAATCTTTATAGTTGAACGAACCGATAGTTCCAAACTTGGCATTGTTAGTCATTCCGTAAGTCATAACGATAATGAAAGGCTCGCATTTCCCCTCTGCGATGAGATTGTCCATAATCAGATTAGCATGTCCCTGATTGCTCCAGGCTGTCTCATCTTCACCCCAGCCATGCTGCAGGTAGAGCACCGGATAGCGTTTCTTGCTCTTTTTGGAATCGTTGTATTCAGCAGGAGTGTATACGAAAGCTCTTTTCTGCTCGCCTGTGCTTGGACTATTGAACAGCACTTGCTGAACATTGCCGTGAGGCACATTTTTAAGGGCATAAAAATCTTTGTCGTGAGCAGGAATTTCAATTCCGCTTTCCCATCGGCATGAACCAAAGTAATTGTTTGTACCCGGGTCGTTGACCGTTGCACCGTCAATAGTAAGATGATAGTAATGGAAACCTTCGTCCATTGGGGCAAGAGTAGTGCCGGTCCATACACCATCTTTGTCCTTACGTAGCACTGTGCCGCCGCGTCCTCCAAGACCAAGACTCACTATCACGGATTTTGCTGTAGGGGCATCTATACGGAAGCGTGCAAAACCCTCTGAATTGACCATCGGATACGACTGCCCCGGCTGATTAAGTTCATTGGGCATGAAATCTTCTTTCGGCTTGAGATTATCAAGATTCTTGTCGAAATTCTTCACTGCATAGTAAGCCTTTTTGGGGTTTAGGTTTTCATCGAAAAGGAGCGGATGATTATTCACTCCAAGCCAAGAGTCTCCATCACACAGATTCCATAGAGTGACATTATCAATAACATCTTTGTGCTTGCGAAAAACGCGGAACATACGGTCGTATTGGTCTTCTTGAAGGGTATTTACGTAGCCTGGCAATGGCTTGTTTTCGCCACGTGAGAATCGGAGCTGACCACCCATCTCATCGTTGGTGCGCATGTCAAGCTCAGTAATATGAATATGGTCTACAAGTTCTGAATATTTCTTGATAGCAGCATCTACATCTTCCTCTGATGGGCCATATACATTGTAATGACCCTGCATTCCGATACCTGTTATTGGAACACCGGCATCCTTCATCTTCTTAACCATATTGTAGATCTTGTCGCGTTTCTCGGGAGTAGCAGCATTGTAATCATTATAGAAAAGAATTGCGTTTGGATCTGCTTCATGAGCGTATTCGAATGCCTTTGCTATGAATTCGTCACCACACAACTGATAGAGTTTGCTTTCTCGGTAAGGATTTGGTTTGCGTCCCGGCCACATCGGTCCGCCATCTGACATGGCTTCATTGACTACATCCCAACAATACACTACATCTTTATATCTATTTACAACTGTGTGTATATGGTCGTGCAGACGTTCATAAAAAACTTCCTTCGAAACCGGTTTCCCTTTCTTGTCAGTAAACATCCAATCGGCAAATTGGGAATGCCATACGAGTGTGTGTCCTCGAAGCTTTATACCATTCTCGCGGCAGAAATTTGCGATACTGTCGGCAAACCCAAAGTTCCAGACACCCTCTGCCGGATGAATCTCACCTGGTTTCATGGCATTTTCAGCAGTAATGCTATTGAATTCCTTCTTAATCAGATCAATCTGAGCAGGATCAGTGATGTTTCTCTTGTTTACAGCCACGCCAATTGTGAAATACTCTTTATATGCGTCTTTCAGACTCTTAGGACCTCTATCTACTGGAGGTCCAAACTGGGCTAATGCCGAAACCGCAACTGCAGCCGACATAATAACAGAAACAAATGTCTTTTTCATGAATAGATTTATGTTTAAATATATGGTATTACATATTAATAGACTTGGAAAAGTCAAAAAGTTTACTCTACTACATATAATTTTTTTTGAAAGATATTATCATTTTTGTGTATCAATATATTTAGGTCCCGACTCATAAAAACATGAGTAGGGACCTGAATTTGTTTTTTAACATAAAATGCCGGCTGAGCGAAATAAATCGGCATAATATTCAGCTTTCTTTTCGATTTTCATTGGATATGCACGGCTTGTGGATGGCATTCGCCAGATCCGCAACCCATCGCTTGATTCTATCATTTGTCCCATCTTAGGTTTTGGGGTTCCGGTCAGTTCTGCGATGACTTCAGCCGCTTTTTCTCCTGTTGTAGCTATGGTATGGCAATCGGGAATTTCCTTCAGTAGATCAAAAAGTGGCACAGGTTTCATGATTTCAAGAAACTTGTCGGAAGCATTCCCTTTAAGGCGACGCACCTCTCGAGCTGTGTCGTGCATAGCTATGTGATGCTCTGCCATGAGCCTGCGGCACGCTTCTTCTATGAAACACTTTTTCTCCGGGTCATAAAGTGCATTCTTATCTCCTAAGAATAGCATCCCACATATTCGCCAATAGTCATTGATAGGGTTGGGGTAGTAGAAATTCATGCTCCAGCGGTGTTCACCTGGAGGAAATGTTCCCATCATAAGCACCCTTGCCCCCTTTGGAAGAAAAGGGGGAAAAGGATGCGTCTCAATTATCATTTCTTCTTTCTTATCCATACCGGACTTAACATTATGAATTATGCATTATGAATTTTATGCATTAATTAAAGCATAGAAAGATAGCGCTCTCCGGTATCAGGAAGAATTGCCACGATAGTCTTACCCTTATTTTCTTCTTTGCGAGCTTCTTTCAATGCAGATGCAAGAGCTGCTCCAGATGAAATGCCTGCGAATACACCTTCTTTTCTTGACAAGAGTTTCTGGCATTCAAAAGCATCCTTGTCTGAAATCCTTTCAACTTCATCTACAAGCTTCTCATCAAAGTTTCCTGGAATGAATCCGGCTCCGATACCCTGTATTTTGTGAGGACCAGGGAGTCCACCTGAAATCACGGGAGAGCTTTCCGGTTCGACAGCAACCACCTTTATAATCGGATTATATTTTTTCAAGGTCCTCGCGGTGCCAGTAAGCGTACCACCGGAACCGACACCGGCCACAAAAATATCAACCGTTCCATCTGTGTCTCTCCATATTTCCTCAGCTGTGGTTTTTGAGTGGATTGCTGGATTGGCAGGGTTGTCAAATTGACTCATTATTATGCTGCCCGGTATCTCCTGGTTAAGTTCCTGAGCCTTGGCAATAGATCCTTTCATTCCATCTTTACCCGGAGTAAGAACGAGTTCTGCACCAAGAGCAGCAAGCATCTTCTTTCGCTCCTCACTCATTGTCTCTGGCATACATAATATCACTCTATAACCTTTAGATACTCCTATCCATGTAAGTCCGATTCCGGTATTACCGCTCGTTGGCTCGATGATGGTTCCTCCTTTTCGTAATCTACCGGATTCTTCTGCGTCATCAATCATTGCCTTCGCGATACGATCTTTCACACTTCCGCCAGGATTAAAAGCTTCAATTTTCACAAGAACACGAGCCTTGAGATCTTCATCTCTTTCAATATTCTTTATTTCAAGTAAGGGAGTATTTCCTATTAACTCCTGCATTGATTCATATATCTTCATATTTTGCTCTCTTATTTTTATTATTAATTTTCTTAAACCATACTCCATCACTCCCTAAGGTCCTTAAAGCCTCTAAAGGCTCTAAAGCCCCTAACTACAACACCAACTACCTTACCTTAAAATCAGCATTTTTTTGCACAACCCTCGATTTTGGAGGCACCGATTCAGTAAGCCATACGTTGCCTCCTACTATCGTGTCGTGGCCAACCGTGATCCTTCCAAGTATAGTTGCATTTGCATAGACAGTCACATGATCTTCAAGTATCGGATGACGAGGCACATTTACCGGGTGTCCCTCTCCGTTAAGAGTGAAGTTTCTTGCACCCAGGGTTACACCTTGATAGAGTGTAACATGGTTTCCTATTATACAAGTCTCGCCAATGACAACGCCTGTGCCATGGTCTATAGCAAAATATTCACCTATAGTTGCTCCTGGATTTATGTCAATGCCCGTGTCGGAATGTGCAAGTTCTGTAATGATTCGAGGGAGTACAGGAACTCCAACTTTAAGCAATTCATGTGCAAAACGATAGTGGATCATTGCGTGAACTACAGGATAACTTAGAATAATCTCTCCAAAGTCTTCCGTCGCAGGATCATTGTCATAGATTGCTTGGACGTCTGTATAGAGAAGTCTCTTTATTTCAGGTAGACGCTCTATTAATTTCAATGCTAACTCCAGACCCTGTTCTGCAGCTGCAGATGAGCCACAATCAGGATTCTTCTGGAATAGGCTGTGACCTATTTCTTTTGAAAGGCTTCGGAAAAGTCTTTCCGTGCTTACCGACAGACGGGCATCTTCCATTGCACGAGTCCCATGGTATCGGTCGATAAACTCCGGAAAAATCACTGTTTTCACAAGAGTCAATATCTCGCGTACAGCTTCTACAGAGGGGAGGGGTCCGCAAGATGCAGGGGCGATTTTCTGAGCACCTGCTGAAATAGCCGATAATTGCTCCACGGTATTATTGATTACCGTTCCAATCCTCCCGGTCAGCTCTGCCCTCGACGAGCATATATAATCATATTCCATATAGTTACAAGCAGAATTAATTTTTTAATTAGCGATTAATTATCTGCTACTATAACGCCTTTCCCCCTCATCTTGTTTGCATTCGCCATCATCATCTATAAGTCTTGAAATACTATGATGGTCAGAAATAGCAACACTCCTTTATATAAGCTTTGTAGTCATATCATTTTTTTATAATTTTGTAGATGGAAACTTCAAAATGAATATTGAATAAGAAATAGTAAAAATAGTCATTAGAATAAAATGAATCCCGATAAATACTACTGGAGCAATCGCGCCTCAATCCACCATATCGAGAGGCTTCTCGACTTCTTGCCTAAAGGAAGCGATCCTGAAAGTATCCTTCAATCTGGCAAACCACGATATATTGAGCATTGTGAAGTGAAGGTCAAGAGTGCCGACGGCCACCGCCGTTATGACATGCTGATTGAATACGATATCTATCATCCCTCACACGGCATCTATTTCGGATGTCGCTCTACGACACTGCCAGATTTTGACCATTCGGAGGAGACCATAAAAGCTCTTGAAGAGTGGAATGCAATTCTTCCTCTCGCTTTGCGGCGCCTAAATAATGTCTTCCCTGAAAAGGATTTCTCTTGCCGTCTTCGCGACACTGACAATGACAACGACCGCACCTTCTGGCCCTTTTGGATATCCCTCCACGAAGATGAATCGCCACACGATGTTGCATGCGTTGCCCTACGGATTATCGCAGTAGCTTACCAGGATTATATCGAGGGAATGGGATTAGATGTGATTATGCCTGAGAGAAACACAATTGCATATCCTACGATCAAGACAGCGTTCACTCTTGATGCTTACGAAACATTCATCAAGCGTTTTGCCTCCAATGTCACAGCAGTGTCTAAAGTGAACAAGCGGGAGACTAACATTCAGGAGGCAATCCGTATGTTTGATATTATGCTTCAAGGGTTGGAAGAAAGGGAAATAGTAATACGCAATGAAGCATACGAGTGTTGCTGGTGTTTGAGTCAAAATATCTCAGACATAGAATTTTCAGCACTCATCAAGACTTTTTTTCATCTCTTGACTTTGAGACTTGGACTCGGGTCACAGGTAAAAACACCATGGCAACACATAATCCGGCTATTCCTCCGCTATGACGAAACCCCATTCAAAGAGCAAATAAAGACACTCAGCGCCCAGCAAGACACCATCGACCACATGTCAAGCCTCCTCTCCGAAATCCTTCCCTGACTTCCCCAATAACCTTATAGGGACGCACGCCTCGTGCGTCCTCCACGCGTCATTTCCAACTTTTGACTATACGTATATTTCCACAATTGTCTCAATTTGCTAATTTCGCGTATTCTTAACTTAAACAAAACAACATGAATATGCGAAAAACTAAACTATGTTTCATGATTTCAATCTTACTGACATTGTTGGTAAGTTGTGGTTCATCTTCTAAAGTTGAATCAAATGGAAATGGGGATTATTCGGCTTCTGATTATGCAGAGATGGTAGACTACATGTATGATGCCATGATGGAAATGGGTGAAATTAATCGGACAGCAGACCCATCTGATTTAGAAGAAGTAAGAAGCTTATGTAAGCAAGTCGTCCATGAGTATCCGTATGCAAAGGAATATTTAAATGCATGCACTCAGGCTATAGCTGATGATAATGAAAAACTTATAGAAAAAGCAAATGAAGAAAAGTTAAATATAGTAATGGACTGCGCCGCAAGAGGTTGGTTCAATCAATGGTGAGTTTAAAAGGTTCCTTATCGAAAAGAAAATACGGATATCTTTTCCACACATTATAAATTTAGCCGCGTGAAGCAGTACATTTACTATTCAATTCCCATGTTTCCTCAAAATATTAGAATGTGTTAAGCGCTATGGAGGGCAGGCATGTAAGCCTGCCCTAAGAGCATCATAAAAAACATCTTGATACAGAAGTTGACGACAGCAGAAAAAAACTTCCTCCAATCTCTTGCAAATACAAAAAATATTTGTAATTTTGCAATATCGTTAACCAGCGAATTTATAGAAAATTTAAGAAAAAAATTTGGATATTTGGGGATAAAATTTTAATTTTGTATTAATAATCTCGATGTATGAAAGGTATATAGTGTCTAAAACACAGTTCTTTCCAAAGAGAAGTCTATTTTTTGTTTAACCAAGTAATATATAATCATTATGGAAATTACTTATAAAGTTAAAAAGTTTTCAAGGAGTGCGCAAAGTTGGGCTCCTTGTTACGCACACTGTGATAAAAATGCAAACACTGGAAGTTGGTGTATAATAGAAAAACACTAATTTACGGCAGTATTTCATTGCGGTAAAATTGATAAAAATCCATCTGAATTGTCTTTATACAAAGACGGATTTTTATCAATTTTTTATATCTCAATTTCGACTGAAATATTAAAATGTAATCTATTATGGAAGAATATATAGAGAAAAAGAAGACTATTGATTTATCTTATCAATATACGTTTCCTGAAAATTTAAAGATCATAAGGCATAATGGCAAGATTTTGATTATCTCTCCAGAAACGGCAAATTGGATTGTATTAAATAATGAATCTCAACTTACATTCTTTAATCTATTGCTATTAAATCCAATAGGCCAATCAATAGAATCTTTTAATGGTTTACAAGAAGATTTAGAACATGTTTTGATTCAAATAGAGGCTAAGCAGTTTTGTCAGAGACAAATACGAAAACGAGAAAATACTAAACTTACAATGTTGCATTTGTATTTGACAAATGAGTGCAACATGCGCTGCCCTCATTGTTACATGTGGGCAGGATCGAAATTAGACAACGAAATAACACTAGAAGAAATTTTACAGTTATTTTCAAACTTTGCGTTACATGGAGGTAAGACAGTCGTTTTATCTGGTGGTGAAGTATGTTTGCGAAAAGATTTATTGGATATATTAAAAGGTGCATATAATAATGGTCTTAAAATTCAATTAATTACTAATGGCTCTTTATGGAACCAATCTTTAATAATAGAAGCTTCAAAGTATATTTCTCAAATTCGAGTCAGTATTGATGGATACTCAGAGAATGAAAATAAACTTGTTAGAGGATTAGGTTCTTTCGATAAGGCCCTTAATACGATTGATTCATTCCTAAAACAAGGTATTAAAACAGAATTAGCAATTACCCCGTTGTATAAAAAAGATTTACGTCAACATATTCAAGATTATGTCGATTTTATAATAGGACTTAATACAAAATATAAAGAACATCCATTTTCTATTATTCTTAGCAAAGACTTATTAGATGGTAGGAATGTAAAATTATCAAAAGAAGAGAAAGAAGAATATCGAGAAATAACTAATAGTATTGATTATCTATGTTATGGACGTAATTCATCTGACGAATCTTTTTTTAATGCAAGAAAAGAAAAAATGATTATTGATTGTTGTACATACGGAGAATTAACCATATCTTCAATAGGAGACATTTATTTTTGTTCTAGAGTGACTTCTATGTCTCCTATTGGTAATATTAAGACTATTAGTTTTGAAGAGATTGTCAAATTATCGATAGAAGCAAAACGATTAGCTAATGTGGATAATTTGTATCCTTGTCGAGAATGTGAACTAAAATACATATGTGGAGGTGATTGTCGGTTGATTTATTTTGATGGTTTTGATGAGATTTCTGCATTTGAAAATAAAAAATATAATAGAATATGTTCTGAAGAAAATAAATTTAAATATTATAATCTTATGATTGATATGAATGAATATCTTTTCGAGTGAATGTAATCTATTATTATCTTTATTATCTTTGAATTATCAATTGGTAGATGAAATCGCATATATAAAATAGTATAAAAAACATAGAGTTTATTATAATTATATTTCGATTGAATTTATTATATGTTTAACGATTTTATATAGGCTATCAAATACCGAAGAACTCCATTAACAATACAAGCAAGGTGGTCAAAATACAAGCATATAATCGGGTAGGGGCTATTCCCGAAATTTATTTTCGTAGCTGCGTTTTGGGTTAAGTTTAGCAACCACCAGAAATTTTACTATTTTTTTTAATAAAATCTTTTTATATCTGAAAATATTAATTATCTTTGCAATGGTTTAGGTATAAAACCGAGACCAAGACATATTAGAAGCTTTATTAGTTTTATTGTTAATTTGAAAACAAATAATGTTAAAACGAGTAACTTCTTATAAAATATTCAATTAGATGTTTTAATAAATATCTTAAATAATGTACTTATGAGTGAAACCGGTTATACCTGCCCTGAGTGTGGAAGTTGGGATACGCATTGGATTGATAGAGATGAGATCGAGTGCAATAATTGTGACTATGTTTGGGATCCAGATGAAGAAGGAGATGACTGTGAATATGAATGTCCTCGTTGTGGATCCAACAAACTTGCTATTGATGGCGATGATTGTGAATGTTTAGAATGCGGTTTGACAGGATACACGTCGGATTTCGAATAATTTTTCTCAGAATATTCTCGGTCTTTTCATAAGCATGTAAAATTAAAGTGCCCGAAAAATCGGGCACTTTAGGTTGCTATTCGTTTTATGGGATTTTTACTCCTGAATCAACGACAGGGAATTTTACTGGTATTCTTATCTGACGTAAGGAAGATGTAGCCACACCTTGGGCACTCTATTTCATCAAAATCATCGTGTCCGAAACTGATGTAATAAGTGTCGTATGATCCACACTTCGGGCATCGGTAATTTGCTTCAATCATAATTTTCAGTTTTATATTGATATACTTACTTGTAACTCTCTCCAGGCATCCTTAAGCCACAATGCAGGGACTTGTTCAACCACGCTTGCAGACTTAAATGCCTCCTTGAGCGAAAGAATGGTCCGTCTACTATACACAACAATATTATTCAATGTCGATGGCTCAAGCACAAGTGCAAGATCTACTTTTTCGGTTATTCCCAATCTCAAGGGAATCATCCAGCCCATCTTATTGGTAACCTTATGCCAGTATCTGACAGGTTTGTCAGTACCATTCTTAATCCTTTTGATAGTGCTTGCTAAACTCCCAAGTAGTAGTTGCGATAGGTGATTAGACTACAAATTTGATTTGAAAGAATCATAACTACTGATTAGAGGTGCAGATAGTCAAGGAAAAACGGATGCATTCCATGAAAACGGTATAAATAGAATTCGGAGACTATAACTCCAAGGAAAAGGCATTGCAATACCCATGCAATGAATCCTGTCTTAACTGAAGTCTTTTTGAGTCCTAAGAAGGGATTGCTGATTACTTCATCTATGGATTCCTTCTCCAAAACGCTCACGATGCCGTACAGGCATACGCACGGTATGTAGATATAGACCATAGCCATAAGAATGGCTATAGCCGTCATAAAACTATGCATATATCAAATTTTATTATTAATAAAAAAATTGAGGAGAGAGGCTGTAGTTAGAGACACAAAATGATGAGGTCATACCGGTGTATGACCTCATCGTTAGTTTCATTGATTATCCCCAATCACTATTTCTGATTGCAGGATTTGACCACGTGTAGCCACAGTCGGGGCAGACGTTTTCCACACCATCGCAGTAGGCATTATCGCTACCGCATTTCGGGCATTCTTCCATAGTCCTTTGATTTTTATGACTTAACCCGGTCTACAGCTGATAACAACCGAGCTCAGTCGGTAATATTATTTTAGTTTGAGCTAATAGGAATCGATCACATTAATCTATAAACTATTCATAAATCTGTAATCTATTCATATCAAGAAGCTTTCATTCTTGGCTCTTTCTTATCTCATGGCACATCACCTAATTCAAAATCTAATTGTCATCATCTGACCATCCTTTTGGATTAATGACATGCCGGTAAATTCCTTAGGGAGGAATTGATTTTCATCATTTCAGTGTCCTCTGATGATCGCAGTTCAATAAATAGGGGAGAGATTTGAAATCATATGTCTAAAGAATTGCTTTCATCATTATAACAATAATCTTATTCATCGTGGATATACTACAAGTTGCGCAATATTTCATCTATTTTTTTATCATCAAACCATTCCATCAAACCATTAATTTCTTTGATATATGTATTAATATTTTTATCAATGAGACCATCTTTGTCTTTTATACTAATACTTTTTAGTTGTTCCGGGGACCAAGTGGAACCATCTTCAGTAAGGAATATTCCACTCAATTGTTTCCAAGGTATGTTTTTATTTTCAGTTATAATATGTTTATCCTTAATGTATTCGTCTATTAATATAAACAAGGACTGCAACATATACCTTAATGAATCTTTATTTTTATTATCTTTTTTGCCTTTTTTTCCTAATCCTTTTACTTTGAATGCGTATGGTTTCTTATCTCCTCCTTCATAGTTAAATCCAAAATCAAGTAGAAGCCATTTTTCCTCCACAGCTTTATTTAAGAATTTTTCAAAAAGTATAGACCTTATTCCTTGGTGATGCGAGTCACTGTCTTTAGAATTAATACCGTCTATCTTATTCAAAAGGCTCTTAAAGGCTTCATCTGTAAATCTTGTCCGAATTCTGCATTTAGTATTAGATACATTTACATCTTTTACGAATGAGTCCGGATCTTTCATATATCTCTCGTATGTTCGCATTATTATCTTAAGTGCCAACAATCCTACTCCCTTTATATCCTCATCTCTGTGTAGAGATATCCAAAAAGGCCAATAGGTATTGTCATTCGCATTATCTGTATCTTTGAAACGTTTGGAAAAGTTGATATCTATAAATACAGCATTAAGAACTCTGATAGCTTCTGCCTTTATGGTTTTCCAGTCAGCATCAGCAACAGCTATTATGTCCTCCGCATCCTTATTTAAACCAAAATCCCACAAACATTTACAACCATAATAAATTCCCACATTAGGATCAAGTAAATCATACTCTAAGAGGAAGTGATAGACTAAACCTGAATGTGTTTTACCGAACTTTCCGTTATTCTCCTTTGAAAAATCTAATTTTCCAATCTCATACATCCAATGATGTGGGGTCGGAATACCATGTATATTACCTATTAACTTTGTATCGTCGTGATCTGATAAAATTCTCATACTGTCTTTATAGAAACTTGAAGCATTATCAGTAAACATCTTCCATAAACGTTGGTTGACTTCTTTCACATCAGAGAAATATGAGCTTGCATGCTCTCTTAGAATCTTCCGAATGTCTGATATCTCAACTGCTTCACTGTTTCCTTCCATATTTATTTCAATCATACGATCTAAGGCTTTCTTAAGCAAGTGTAATCTAAGATTCAATTTACTAACATTGAAATCATTAGAGAAAATTTCTTCTTTATCTTTATCCCATTCACATTCCTTGATACGAATCTTAGTTGAAACACGAGCATGTTTCAAACCTATACTATAATTAATATAGATTGGATATTTTCCCTCCTTATCGGCACCTTGATTAGTCCTGAGGAAAAATCTTCCTTTAATTTCTTTTTTTCCTTTTTTTTGCATTTAAAATATTAATTAGGTCTTTATATAGTAACAATTTTTACGAAATTTAGAGACAATATACGATATTTTTCAAGTACTTTTAACATATATTTTAATATTTAAAGCTTTTTTTCGTAACTATTCAGCGCAAGCCACAGGCATGATGAGGCGCCTCGTCAGTTTAGACG
>JAIDTL010000052.1 GCA_029060725.1 Muribaculaceae bacterium
ATGTGTAACTGTCTCTGCAACTGAATTATCTCTTTTGAGAGATATCTTTTCAGATGCTTTTTCTGAAATTATTACAAAGTTGTCACCTCTTGATGTATCGATATTACTTATAGAATCACCTCCATTATCTGTATCATTTTTTACAATCACTTCAAAGGTTCGAGTCATAGAGACTTCTTCTTCACCTTTCACAGCCTTAATAATAAACCTCTTTTTACCGGGTGAATCATATTTAATAGTCTTGGTCTTCCTTAGTCCACTTTGCAATTGTCCGTTCAAATATACCCTATCACAATTCTGTACCCACCATGATAATTCAATTTCTTCATTGACATAGTAAGGAGCATCTTTTTTAAGTACAAAAGATTTTATGATAGGCTTGTCAACTTTTATCTTCGATTCTGTGACTGATGATTTTTTCGATGGAGAAACAGATACTAAATCAAGCGCTACAAGAAAATCCCTAACTGTGGCATATCGTTCGTCCTGCTTATAAGCCATTGCTGTCTTTACTGCTTTGATTACATGAAAAGGTATTGCAGCATCAAATATGAGTTTACTAACAGTCAAAGGTGTTGGATATGTAGGAACACTCCCGGTGAGAAGTGTGTACAGAGTCGCCCCCAATGAATAGATATCGAGTTGAGGTGCAAATTTATTGATTTCTCCAGCAAACTGTTCGGCGGGAGAATAGCCAATACTTGCAGCTGGAAGATATGTTGTATTCGGATTTCCTTTGGCATCGAATGTTTTGGATATACCAAAGTCAATGATAATTGGCTCTTTATCCAAACTTCTCATCATGATATTCATAGGCTTTATATCAAGATGAAGCATTCTTTTGGAATGAATGTGAGATAGTGCTTTAGAAACCTTTCCTATTATGTTAAGTGACTCCTTTACTGAAAATTGATGTTGTTGTATTAATTCCCATAAAGATTGGCCTGCAATATAATCCATAGCATAATATGCAGTCCCGTTTTCTTCAAATACTTCAATTACCTTTACTATGCCTTTGTGATTGAGCATAGATATTTTCTTAGCTTCAGATATAAATTTGTTCTTATGCTTCTCCATCAGTGGATTAGTCATTGTGATTTTTCCAGTCACAATGTCACGCACACAAAAGCCACTCGGAAAGAACTCTTTCACGGTAACCGATTTCCCGGAAGAGACTTCTGTCGTAAGATAAGTTATTCCACATCCTCCTTGGCCGAGAACTCGGATTATCCTGTATTTTCCATTCTTAAGTTCGAAATGTTCCTGTAATTGCATCGGATTCTAATTTGATCGTAATGGTCTCAATCTATAGTTTTCTGGATCTTTCTCCTTGAAATTAGATATTGGAATACCATGCTCTTCCATTAGTTTTATGATATAATTATATTTCTTGCATAAACAATCAACTGCATTTTGATATGCAGCAATATAGATTTTTTTCTCAGCGTATTCCTTAAATTCTGTATCTGTCTTGTAAATCATTTCGTGAAGCTCTTTATAACGAGCTAACTGATCATTGATATTTGCTAGAAATCCATTACGAAAATACATTAGATTCAACTGAAATTCTTTTATCAAATTTTCAATAACCTTGATCAACCTATTTTTATTATCAGGTTGTATTTTATTATTTTTGTCCATAATTATATTAAGATACAATTTTTTGAGGTGCTCGAATAGAAGTTTCACATAGCCAATCGTAAACCAACATAATAAATACCGTTTTCTCCCCAACTATATCTTGAAGAAGGCTTACAATAATCACTATAAAAATTCCAAGCACCTCCTTTCATAACTCTACTACCGGACCCTACTTTATCGTCTACCCATTCAAAGATGTTTCCACTCATATCGAACAATCCTAACTCATTTGCTTTCTTAAGTCCTACAGGATGATAATCGTCACCACCTTTCCAACCAACTTCATTCAATGAGTTACTCCCTGAATAAATATAATAATTAGAATAGTTACCTCCTTTTGCAGCAAATTCCCATTCTTTCTCGCTAGGCAATCGAAATTCTTGACCGGTAATTTCATTAAGTTTATTGACAAAAGCCATAGCACCTTGCCAACTGCATTCTATAGGATAATTCAAACCTCGACCTCCCCTAGAATTATCAGTTTGTCCAAGAACTGCGTCCCATAACTTTTCTGTAACAACAAATTTACCAATGAAGAAATCAGTTACTGTTTCTGGATGGGATGGATAACCATCTAAGAAAGGATTATCTGATTTTTTATCACTTCCCATCATAAAAGAACCTCCTTCAACAAGTATCATATCAAAGGTAACACCATTGACTTCGAATGTTTTTGATATAATATTGGGGTTTGATCTTCCCTTTGTCCTTTGCTGATACTGTGAGGACTTCTTTTTAACTTGCTTAGTGGA
>JAIDTL010000053.1 GCA_029060725.1 Muribaculaceae bacterium
TCATTTAAATACTTTCGATGCAAAATGAAACTCAACACTCATCACCGTCTCGGCTTTGTTGGCAAGTTCGGTGCCAAGATGTCCTCGCGCGTTGTCGTCCTACTTATTCTGATGAAGGACGGTGTGCAGGTGGAACTGATACCGGTTGGTCCACTTCATCAACAGCTGACAGTCTCCGCAACTCTGCTCGGTGTCCACATTGAGTATGGTTGATCTGTCCGGAGGTAGTATATAAAAATGTGTTGGAATTAGTTTGTCTGTTGTTCATCGTTATTTGATTTACTTTACTATGCCGCCCATATATACCCTCCGCTTAAAGTAAAGTACTTTAATCACACGTCGGCTTCAACGTAATCCGGCTTGCGGACAGACGTTTCTGCTAATCAGCCATAACCGCGTAAATCTGTGTTGTCTCCACATTTTACACTGTTCCGAACAATAACGCAGATTGCCGCTTCTGACGGTGAATACGGCACCGCAGTTTTCACATTTACGTTGTCTTCTCATACACGCATATTTTTGTGGTTTTGCTATCAAATACGTGTATCCCTTCCGCGTGTAACCCGAAGTTAACCGTTGACAACCAATGTCAACTACTTGCACGAAATGACTGTTCTGAAACCTCATTTACCGCCGCTGACAACAGTTGTAAACCATCGTAAACCGATGTAAACTGACCCCATAAAATGACGAAAGCGGAGAGCCTCAGCTTCCCTCTAAATACAACCGGCGAATCTATATCCGAAACTTGTGTAATCATTTTACAAAATGGGATAAATATTTGTCGAGCATGCCTTTGGAATAGCCTATAGTGATGTCGATCAAAGTTCGATCCGGACCGAACAGGAAGAAGGAGGGATAGCTGTTCACGTTATATTTAAGACACACTGTCCCTTTTGATCCTCCATCGTACAAAGACGGCCATGTGATTTTATCCCGCTTTACCATTTCTTGCCACTCCTCCTCGCTGTCATCGCTTGAAAAGTTGATGAAAGCAACTTTGTCGGCATATTTTTCCTTTATCTCATGCATCTCTTTTACGGCTGCCTTGCAAGGTCCGCAATAAAGTTGTGAGAAATCCAGAAGGATATAAGGTTCTTTCACTTCCATCAGATTAAACTGGTCGCCATTTTGATCCTTGGCTACGATATTGAAATCTTTTAAGCTATCCCCTTTTTCAATAGTCCTTACATCTAAATATCGTTTGATTGTCTGTCCATAAACGCTGTTTCGTTGTTCGGAAAGCAATTGATCATAGAGTTTCCTTAGATCATCCTTGGGAATCTCCATCATATAATAGCTTTCCATCTCAGCTAATGTATGCCATGAATTAGGATGATTCAGATAGAATTCCTTCTCAAGAGATGCAACTTTCTCATACAGCTCACGATACTCCCGCCTTTCTTCATCGCTCATCGATCCAAAGTTGCTTGACTTCTCTTGCAGCTCATGGGTCAAAGTCCCTATTTCTCGATTATAGGCCATAATGTCTTGACTCCACGGAGCTCCTTCAAAACGTAACGTTTCCTTTTCAATGTCCTCTTTATCGCCTGCCACCAGTTCGGTTTGACCATTTTGCACAAAAAAAGATATATTGCCATAGTCAGAGAATACGTATGCCCTGACAGGGTCTTTTGCTTTACTTACATCATGAAGCTCGGCGTTGCCGTTGACCAAATATAGTGTGTCAAATCTGCAGTCACTAAAATTGGCACCGTCATGAATGCGCACCTCAAATCTGGTGGAATCGGGCAGTCCGGAAATTTCAAAACGGGTTGTGAACCCATTATCTTGCGCCATACAAACGTCGCACAGCGTTAAGATAGTCATAATACATAAAAATCTTTTCATTGTAATTTTTGGTTCTTATATTTAACTTCTCTAAATTCGATTTAGTATTTTTATATGAAGGGATGCATAATTCTACAAATTGTTACAAAATTTTCGTAAAATTTTAAGTTTACTCTCACTGACTTAAGATTCTTTTCTTCATCCGCATCCAAGGCTTCAAGAAGCCCTGCATTCTCCGTATTTTCGGAATGTTCTTGAAATTTTATGGTAATCGTGTCGATCTGACCGAACAATGACAGCCATCCGCTTATGCAGATTGTCAAAAGATAAAAGAGCTTTTTTTCATATAAATCAGGTATCATTTAGAAGTGTAATTGACACAAATCCATAATATTCAAATTATAGTCGATATTATATATTAAACTGTCGTTTATTATTAAGTCTCATTGATAAAGCCCTATTCCATTTAGTATTTTCATAAGACTCTCAAGATTACGGGCATCTACATCGGCATCAATGAGGTTTCCTTCTGGAGATACAAGTCTATAGGATGGATAAGCTTTCACATTAAGAAATCTCTCCAAAGCCTTTTGCTGCTCAACCGGGAAATTATAATGCACTACATTTTCACCTACAATACCATACTCTTCGACAATTACCTTA
>JAIDTL010000054.1 GCA_029060725.1 Muribaculaceae bacterium
GATGACGAGGGCGTAGTGGAGACAAGGATCATAACGCTCGACAAGGGTTCATGGCTCAACAGGACTGAGGTGAGCTACGATGGTCTGACGAAGGAATACGGGCTTGTGAATGGTATCGTGGTACATAAGCAGAATCCTGACGGGTATATATTAGATGAAGGGAAGCGGTACTTAGCCTATGCCGACCTGACGGACAATCCGTCGAATGACAACGGCACAATCTATATCGGTATCGTGAATGCAGAGGAGCCTGATATTTTAGTATATGACGGTCTTGATCCAAATGTGGGGGATGCCGTAGGACACATAATGTCTCGTACCTCCTACAAGCCCGGCGAGAACTACATATATTACTGGGGTTCAGGCTGGAGCAAAGGAGGAGTGAAGGAAATGAATGCCTGGACCGAATATCTTGAGGGTTTCCATGACGCACTGCTTCATCCTCTTGAGGTCAGGGTGAAGTAAGTCAGATGTTCTCCAGCCGGAGAAAAAAGGTTCTTTCATAATTTATTTGAAAATATTGGGAGTAAGGGCTTGTATATCACGCAAAGGCCGCCAAGGGGCTGGGAGCGCAGGAGATTTTTTGAAACTATTATCTGACAAAGACAGAATAGCGGATATGAATATGAAAAGGCTTGTATTTTTGCCGATTTTGGTTTTTATGGTGGGAATTTGGAGTTGTTCCAGGACAGTCCGGAAGGTGCAGACAGGAATTGTTCCTAATGAACTTGTCGTGACAGTTCAGAATAATGTTCCTGCGGCTGAGGAATATGGAGAGGAGGAAGGAGCTGTTCAGGAACCTGCCTGGACTTACTTCGAACGACTTTCGATAGCGTTTGACGGAGACTCGACATTCATAGGAATGAAGTCGGATATGGATTTCCCGGAGTGGTATTCCGGCTGTTTTGTCAATGATAGGGACAGACTGACTATCAATGTGATCGGTGATACTGTGGAAATGCGTACCATGCTGAATGATCTACTTGGTGGGAATGAATTTGACTTGGGAGTGGGTGTCTGCAATAAGACGACACAACAGCATACGCTGTGGCAGCTCCGTGAGGCCGTAGGTAAATCCGAAACAATACAGGATATTGGATGGTCAACGCGGGAGGATGGCACTATAGAGGTCACACTGACAGGTGACTCCATCGAGGCTGTAGGTAAATTCAAAAGAGAGATATTCGATTCACCGATATTGAGATTCAAAATGGTGGAAAGCAATGAAATAATCTTGTTGTAAATATTTTCGGACGATGCTGTAAATCACAGTGAGGTGTGATTTTTTGGTCTAATAGGGTTTCTTGTACTTAATTTTGTGGTAAAATCACAGTATAATGTGATTTTGCTTGCGTGATTCCCGTGATATTTAAAAATCTAAGAAGATTTATAGAAATAGGATAGATATGAGATTTTGTAGTTCAAGTATAGTTTTGGTTGTCGTCTTGCTTCTGGCCGGGTGTAGAGGTGAGGCAACCAATGTGTTGGATTCTGTAAGGGATACCGAGGTTCCTAAAGAGCTGGTAAAGAAATATGTCGATGACAATACCTACATTGATATTGATGTCGATGTTCTTCTCAGGAGTGTCGTGAATCAGAATGGCAAATCCTCAGTCAATGAAGAGGATATGGCAAAAATGAAAGCGGCTGTGTATAGGTTTTATAGGCACGTGTCGGTGAAAGACGGATATTATGTCTGCGGCATTAAAAAAGGTTCTGAGATAAATGTCTCGCAATCGGTATTCAGGACTTTGCTGGAAAACCTTAATGAAATAAACAGGATGATAAAGGGAGCAAAAGACAGAGGAGAAGCAATAGACGTTCAGATTCCGGATGAAGAGTACCTGAATTCTTTTTTACGGTAAATTCAATATATGGAGGTAGTGAGCTGCTGAGATAATGGCCATGCAAAGGTCGTAACTAATTTCTGAATTTTCTTGTTAATTTCAAAAATTTAGCCTAATTTTGTAGTCAAGCTACGGAAGTTGCTCAAATTTTTAATATATTTACAAATGATACGCGAGTTCTGGACTGAAAACTACCTTTCGATACAGTCGCGTCAGACAATGCCGTGTATCGTGTTGAGCCTCGTCGATAATAACATTGGTATCCAGATAATCGTAATATAACCGTGCAATGACATACGCCTGTTCAAAAGGCATCGTACTATCTGTAAAAGTTTCAAGAATAGAATTGACTTCTTTTACCGAGACACCATATCTGTCATCATTTTTACCATAGGTTATATTATTTCAGTACCTTCCATAGACCTTTCCGATCGCTACCGAGACGGATAATGATTTCAGACTCTTTCAAGAACTCTATATGCCGTTGAATAGCGGAAGGAGACATACCGAGGAGTTTTGATAATTCCTTACGGGATATTTCCGGATTATTTCTCATGGCCTCAACAATTTTAGATCTGGATTCGTCACCAGATTTATACCCTTTCGGC
>JAIDTL010000055.1 GCA_029060725.1 Muribaculaceae bacterium
GCTGAGAATGGTATCGAGTTGGTCATTCAGTCCCGTGTAATAAGATTTGACCGCATCAATTGATGTATAGTTGGGATGTATATATACAGGCAGGTCAAGTTCTGTCAATGCTTCCCATATAGGATAATACATCTTATCATCAAGAAAAACATTTCCGGTCTGCGGCCTTCCTGAGATGAGCGTGCCGACAAAGCCGAGTTCATTCACTGTGCGTCGCAGTTCGTCAGCCGCCGATGTCGGATTGTTCCATGGCAGGGTAGCGAAAGCACGGAAACGTTCAGGATAAGGTTTCACGGCCTCATATAATGTGTAGTTGGCTTGCTTAGCCAGTGTCACTGCCTCATCGCCTGTAAGCCACTGGGTAGGATTGGTGTATGACACTACTTCCATGTCTATGCCAGCCTCGTCAAGTTCGGCTATTCGTTTTTCTCCTAACTCAAACAAGTCTGGTACGCTTGGCGCATCCGCCGGAGCCGGGTGCATGAATTGCTGAGCGTATGGATAAGCCTGTTGGATAGTCTTTGCTACAGCGGCTCCGATAGTCTTGCTTGACAGGTGTTCTTCTAACGCAATTATTTTCATAATCTATCTATATTTAAATTGTCTATATGACATCTAAACAATCGTAATCATAAAATTGTTGATATATCAACAAAAATAAATTGATAATAATATGAAAGTATTGGTTACATCATCAACTAAAGAGGGAATTGAAATGAAGAAGACTGAAACTGAATACGATCTTCTTGGAGTATGGCTTGACTTCGCCTTTAACTCACTCGTGGGTGAACTTAACCGCTCCTTGCATAGCGTAGGGCTACCGCTCAACCATGCCCAGTTCGTCATATTACAGAATCTTTTTCTGAAAGATGGTCAAAGCCAGAACGACATCGCGCGCCGTGTAGGTAAGGACAGAGCGGCTATAAGTCGCTCCCTTAATACACTTGAAGAAAACGGCTTTATACTCCGCAAGGCTGTTTCCGGCTCTAAAAACGGTATTTTCCTTACGGAAAAAGCCATTGAGAACCGTAATAAAATTACTGAAGCTATTAATATGGCTATCAGAAAAGGGCGTGGAGAAATGACTGATGAAGAATATAAAAATGGTATGAGCTTCCTCAGGAGATTATATGAGAATCTGCATGCTAATGAAAAATAATAAATAAAACCTCCTCTGTTTTTGTATATAATTTCCGATATGAGATATTTGTATATTTCAAAATTTTAGAGTTATTTTTGAAAAAATAAACATAGGATAATAATTTGCCTTTTAGTAGGCGATTTATCGATTTTAATTTTCCTATTTCATTTTTAATTTGTAACTTTAAGCCATTAAATTAACAGATATTAAATGGGAACGTTAAAATTGCGTGAAATATGAGAAAACTAATCATATCACTTATGTTTGTAGTATGTCTTATCATGATGGCTTGTAATGATAATAAGGAAAGAGAGCCAACAGTCATCAGCCCCATTCACTTTGAAAAGGATGCATATACAGTCATGGCCTTCTACGGAGCTTCAATTTCATATAGTGGTGGGGGAGGAATATACAAACTTAGTGCAAGTAATCCTGAGGTGTTGGGCAAATTTGGTATGGATATCGAGACACATCGATTGATTATAAATCCCACTACTACAGGGGAATCAACGCTGACTGTTTACGATGTGGAGACTGATAGCTCGGTCACGCTTAATATTACTGTCGAAGATTTTCACCTCTCTTTTTCAGTCGACGAGATATCAGGAGAGAATGTCAATTATTTCATCAAGGTTGGTGATGAGATAAGATATATTAGAGGCACAGAAAATACCAAACAGATAAATGTATTGAGAGAGACTGACGGTAAGAAAAACATAATAGCAGCCGGGAATTTCGATATTGTCCATAAGGATAGATATGTATATGTAATGGACATGACATTGCATTCACCTCTGAATGAAGAGACCTCAGAGTTTGAATATACAATAGGTGGAGATGCAGACTGTCTGCGGATATTTGAGACTTATTTCTGGTTCAACTGGAGTAATGATGATATTTCATCAAGAAGCCAATGGATAAGGAGTTTGACCATGACTCTAAAGGATGAATCAATAAATTACTGCATAACCACTGAGTTGCAACCCTTTTAATGAATGTTGATCTTAATCGTAGTTGTAACTCAGAATGTCAAATTTTTTTCGTAAATTTGCATTCTTAATTCACACATTCATGATGAAATCTTCTCATTTCAGCCTTAAGGAGCTGAAGACATATAAGGAAAACTCACGGCTTGAAGTGAAGTCAGCTCGCGGTGGACTCCCAAGTTCTCTTTGGGAGTCCTATTCAGCTTTTGCCAACAGTGATGGAGGCGTGATTGTGCTTGGGGTAAAGGAGAATAGAGATGGCTCATTTTTCGTGGAAGGTCTCGGAAATTCTCATAAACTTATTAAGGACTTTTGGAATGCTGTCAACAACCGACAAAAAGTCAGTTGTAATATCCTTACTGACAGCATGGCCTATCTTGACAGCGTCGATGGTAAGGATGTGATTGTAATTCATGTACCACGTGCCGAACGAACCTCTCGTCCGGTATATGTAGGTGCCGATCCTCGCACTGGGACATACCGACGTAACGGAGAAGGAGATTATCATTGTTCTATTGAAGAGGTATCTCTAATGATAAGGGATTCAGCTTTGGTTACAGATGACAATAAAATTCTTACAGAGTTTGGTGTGAATGTATTTTGTGCCGAAACAGTAAAGGCATATCGTAATATTTTCAGACTTGTTCGTCAGAAACACCTATGGAACAATGAGGATGATACCATGTTTCTACGTCGTATTGGAGCCGTGAGGGAAGATAAAGATTCCGGAAAATTCCATCCCACTGTGGCAGGTCTTTTGATGTTTGGATTTGAGTACGACATTACTACGGTATTTCCAAATTATTTCTTAGACTATCAGGAGAATCGTACAAACGGTATCTATGCTCGTTGGACTGATCGTTTGACATCTCAGTCTGGAGATTGGAGTGGCAATGTTTTTGATTTTCTTCTCAAGATTGTACAGAAGTTGCAGTCCGACTTAAAGGTACCTTTTATGTTCAAGGGTAATGTTAGAGATGAAGATACTCCTCTTCATAAGACTGTGCGTGAGGCTGCGGTCAATATGCTGGCTAATGCAGATTTCTATGGTCGTCGCGGTGTTGTTGTGCAGAAAGGTGCTGACGGTTTTACGTTTGCTAATCCTGGCAGTATGCGTGTTTCTCTTAAAGAAGCTTTACAGGACAGTGCATCTGATCCCCGTAACGGTGTCATGATGAAGATGCTTGCTATGGTGGAGTATGGTGAACGTGCTGGAAGTGGCCTACAAGGTATTTTCAAGACATGGGAAAGTGTATATCATTGCTCGCCTAAACTTGAAGTAACAACTTCTGGAGGAGTTGACCGCACAATATTATCTCTTGATTTTAAAGGACATATACCTGATGTTGATGCTATGAAACGACTTTATGGCAACTATGGCGACCCCTATGTAAAAGATGATGCCTGTGTTTTAAGGGAGGGTGTTGTCGCATATGGAAGTAATGATATTGTAAATGATTCTAAGGGTGATGTTGCTAAAAATGACACTGTAAATGATACTGTAAATATCAATACTGATACTGTAAGTGATACTGTAAAAAATTTTGCGGGTTGTGTTGTTGAAAATGATACTGTAAGTGATACTGTAAATATCAATGCTGATACTGTAAGTGATGCTGTAAATGATACTGTAAATGATACTGCACGTTTGATTTTACAATGTATTATTGAAAACCCCAAGATTACTTATGAAGGTATTGTTAAGAGGACAACTATTCCGAGAGCAACAGTTGCCCGGAATATTTCAAAATTGAAAGTTTTAGGATATATTATAAGACATGATGCTGATAAGAATGGATATTGGGAAGTGTCTAAGAATTTTTAAACTCTGAGCATTGATACAAAAAGACCTTTTTTACTAACTGAAATAGCATCTCATTTTTATAATAGATTAAACATTGATAAAATGAATTGGATAATTAGGAAGGCTCAGACAATGGACGATGTGGAAAGCGTTTCCGATATTTATGACCTGATACATCGACAGGAGGAAGCCGGCATTGTGTCCATTGGCTGGAAAAGAGGTGTTTATCCTGTATTGCAGACCGCACTGCAGGCTCTTGTCAATGATACTTTGTTTGTTATGTGTATCAAAGATAGGGTTGTGGCTTCAGCGATTATCAACCAACATCAACCAGAAGGCTACTCAACAGCAAATTGGCAATATACGGCGGATGAAAATAAAGTCGGAGTGCTTCATACTCTGGTAGTTCATCCAGATTTTTTAAGGCAGGGACTTGGTAAAGATTTTGTTGCGTTTTTTGAGGCTTATTGTAGAGGCTTAGGGTGGGATGTAGTCAGACTTGACACTCAGGTAAAAAACAATCGACCATTTAATCTCTATCCTAAACTTGGTTATCGGTTGGCTGGCATAAAGGAGGTTCCATTTCAAGGCCTTACTGAGATGGTTGAATTGGCAATGTTTGAAAAGAGATTGTAAACAGTTTCTTTTTTATTAATTATGCAAAGAAAAAGACAAAAATAATAAGATTATGAATAGACCTTATATTATATGCCACATGATGCAGTCGGTAGACGGGCGTGTGGCATGCGACATGGTAGACAAGATTAGTGGCGACGAGTATTATGATGCACTCGATTCTCTCGACTGTCCTTCCCGCGTGGAGGGAAAGCGTTCCTACCAGATCCATTATTGTGGATTCGAGGAGTTCAAGCCTATTCAACCTGGAGGTGTTGGCGAGATGAGATGGCATGTAGCCAACAAGGCGAAAGGATATGATATTTCAGTCGATACCAAAGGTGTGCTTCTCTGGGATGCTACCGACAATACCGACCGTCTCTGCATAGTAAGCGAACAGGCCTCTTCCGAATATCTTGACTATCTGACCGGAAAAGGAATTTCCTATATTGCGGTTGGTAAGGATAGCGTCGACCTTCCTAAAGCTATGGCGATCCTGTATGAGGAATTCGGAGTGGAGCGGCTTGCCGTCGTAGGAGGAGGTAAGATCAATGGTGCTTTTCTGGCAGCCGGACTGATTGATGAACTGAGTGCGATGATAGCTCCAGGCATCGACGGAAGAATCGGACAGCCGGCCCTTTTCGACGGAATCAGCGACTGTGAAGACTATATGCCGGTTACGCTCAGCTTCAAGAGTGTGCAAGCCATGCCCAACGGAGTCATTTGGGCGAGATATGGTGTCGAAAAATAAGAACTCAAGTTTCTGATTTAGTACAATCTTCTCTTAGGCTTTTCTCGTAATCAGCGTTAGTGTTTAGACCGGCTTTGCGGGCCTGCGAATGCTGATAGGATCGTAGTATGCGGTATGTGCGTCCGTTTTTGAGAAAGTAACTGCCAGTCTGATGGAAACAAAACGGTATGTCTGCATCTATGCACTGACTGCGAATGTCAAGCACCCAGTCGAAATCGAGCGTACGCGCATATTTCCCTGATTCTCCCCCGACCGATACCTCCTCGATGAGATTGGGATTAAGATAAGGCCGTAGGTCTACTCTGCTTATCATCGGTGCCACTATCACCAATCGATGCCGGATTGGGAGCGAGAGGAACACCGGCATACGAACTTGTGCCATGTCTTGATTCTCAACCGTACATCCGATTGCAACGTTGTCGTATCCCTCTCCCCAGTCTTCTGGTAGACATTCCGCGAGCCTCGTAATACGTTTGGTGAAAAAGAAGAAACGGCAGTCACTGCGTTCTCGTATAATGTCCCAAATCTCTTTGCGCCATTCGTCTGCTTCCTCCAGAAGCAGGTCTGATGTAAAGCATAGGGCAAACATCGTGCCTGCCGGATACTTAAGGTTGCCGCGTCTGTCTCGCTTTATCGGCAATGAGAATGAAGCCGTCCGTCGTACGACGTTGGCTGGGGTTGAGGTACCAAAGGCTGCGTCTTCTCGATAAACATAGCAGTGTCGGCATCCCTCGCTGATCTTATGGCATCCATGCCAAGGATTCCATGACACCATAGGAGCCAGCCTGCTATCAGATTCCGGTTTAGTACTTTCCTTTTTCATTCCCTTTCAGTTTTGAGATATTTAACGTATTGCTTTTGATGTCGATCTACCGTATCAATGTCGGAATAATACATACTCGACAAAGATACAATAAAAATTCGGATTATGCCGAATCGTTCGAGGATAAAAAGAGTTTTTTTTCCAATAATTTGACATGATTGAGATAGTCTGGTCGATTTTGTACAACCCTAACATGGATCGTGAAAGTTTTAATGGAATTTGTGAAAGCGTTTATTCAAGATTTTTTATTAATTTTTGCACTCGAGTCTCTCGACTGTCCTTCCCGCTTGGAGGGAAAACATTCCTATCAGATTCACTATTGCGGATTCGAGGAATTGATCACCTTCTCCCTCCCTCTCAGTCAGAAGGTCTATACACCGGAGATCATCACGGCAATTTCACATATCCTTTCTGTTTACCTCTCTCGTTTCAATGTCGTCGCCGCACACGGACAGAAACGCGAATGGGGAGTTGGAAACAAATCCACCTATGATAATCTTGATACCAAAATGTCAGGAACAAGAATGTATATGAAACAAGTGAAGTCACCGACATAACTGCCAAGGACTTCACTTTAGTATGAAAAACCGTTTATTTCAAGATGCCGGAAGATGCAGAACCGGATGCCTGCGGCTCATTATCCCTCTTGACTTTTTTACCGAAACCGAAGGTATAAGTGGCTGTGAATTTTATGGTAGCATGATAATTTCCATTGATAAGCGTTTCATCGGTGCTATAAAACTCACTGTTCATAATCCTTTGTGAACTCTTCCAATTCCACCGCGCAATATTTCGTATCATAGCTGAGAGTTTCCAATTGGAATTTGACCATCCTACATTGAGATAATAATTATCTTTGTCTCTTTGCCATATCCCGTTCATCATACCGTCCCATGTTCCGACTGTAGATACATAGGTGAGACCGAAATTCCAGTTCTTCAAATAATAGATCATTTGAAGAGTATAGTATAAGTGGAAACGGTTGACATTGTATGGCTTTCCATTATGGTTGAATAATTGGCTGAGATTCCCTGTCAGAACCATAGATCTATCCAATAAGCGAGCTGTGCCTTTAATACCATACATGCCATGTGCATAGGATCCCATTGGCTGTTTAATGGTGCGAATCACGCCCTGACCATCAGGCTCATAAACGTAAGCATAACGATCTTTTACAATCCATCCCCATCCATAAGCGCTTAAACTGTAATTGTTATTAGGCACCCATGTATAGTTGAAATCAAAATCATAACTCTTTGCGGTTGTAATATTGGGATTACCGGTATATTTCAAGAATGGGGAAGCCGTTATTATCTGGTCGCTCTTGAAGTTTGGTGAGGGCAGCCACGATTCCATTTGAAATATCGCTGAGATTGAATGCTTCCTGTTAGGCGCATATTGTATCGACATATCAAATGAAGGGGCATTTCGTCCATCTGTCTTTTGTCCGAACTGGAGCTTATCCCAATCCCAGCCAAATCCAATATGGCTGCGTACATTATTGAAAGAGAACTCGTAGTTGACACCTATGCCTATTCTTGTGTCTTTTGCACGGTCTAATGCATCTGCCGTACCCGAATAGAGTGTGCGATTGTATTGATAAGATCCTTTTGCATAAGCCAATAGGCTACCAAATCTGCCGAAATCATGTTTCAGTTTAAGATCTGCCGACAATTTGTTGGTATTGTCGGTTGCCGAGTTCCGAATAGGGCTATATCCCTGTTCCAAATAACAGCTATTCTGCTCAGTATGCGATAGACTATATTTTGGATTAAAAGTCAAAGAGTTGCTTTTAGGTAAACTAAAGAAGTAATAACCGTCGTAGGAGATAAACTTTGAAAATTTGCTTGAAGTAGAATTATATTCTGAATTAGGGGCTATTTCAGGAGAATATCTCACGACACCGTTTTGATCCGTATTGGGCTGTCGGTCAAGGTTGGTGTTTATCAGTGACGATGCCTGAACCTTGTCAGAATTATAAGTCGCTCTGAAAATCAGATAATAATTATCACGTTCTTGTCTTGACTGGGTAGTTTCTGATTTTCGTGTAAACTCATTGATCGAACCATCTTGCGGTATACGGAATGTCTCCTTCATCTCCTCTCCGGAATGATTGGTTCCATAATCATAGGCAGATCCCATAAGGTCATATGTCATCCGTTTATACTGCACCCTGACATTTGCTATGCCTTGTTCTGCATGGCCGTTAAGAAAACTACCGGTCCCATATAATTTGGCATAACCGCCATATTCATATTGCTGCATGATGAAGTTGATAACATAGGCACTTCCCTGTAAGCGTGGATCAGAAGGATATTCTAGATATTCTACCCGTTTGACATCAGATACACGCATAGCTTGTAGATCCTTCTCTGTCGCAGGGAGATAGTCAATAAATACCGCTACAGGTTTACCGCCGTTTGTAACGATAGAATTTCCCGAGATAATTCCTAATTGGGGAATGGCCATATGATTAAGGAGATCTGAACCGGACATGGAAGCTTTCTTCTGAGTTTCAGAAGGCCTATATATGGATTTATCAGAGTATAATTGAGCATTATCGGCTTCTACCGTAGCTGTGCCTAATGAAACAGCCTGTTCTTCCATGATGATAGTTCCAAGCGAAAATTTGTTGAATGTTTCTATTTTGGGTTTATAACCGAGGCATGTCAACTTGCCTAAAACTCCCTTTAGGTCGCATGGGATTGAGAACCGTCCCTCTGTGTCCGAAATACCGTAAGTGAGAACAGTGGAGTCTTTGGGAGACAAAAGCATAATGGATGCAGCTACAACAGGCTCCTTATCAATGCCGATTACTCTTCCAGTATAGACATATTTGCCATGCTGGAGTGCTTCTACATAATATGTATTCCGGGATTTTGTGACTGTCACAGGATTCAAACCGATAGTCTGGCGCATAGCGTCGTAGGCATCGTCGGCCTTGACGGTGGCGCTTGTCTTGTAGGTCTCAAGTTCATTGTAGATGAAATTTATGTCAAGTTCGGGATGACCTTCCATTATTTCCCTTATAGCCTTTGGAAGCGGAGTGGAGTTGAAACGGTATGAGAAGGTCTCGGCATCGGCCATTAGAAAAGTCATGACCGCTGCTATAATGGTAATGATACGCAACATGGTGTCAGTCAATTTTGATGGTCTTATCCTTAATTACGATATGGATCTGCTCGAAGTTGTTGAGTCGTTCAACAACTTCCTCAATGGTATTCTCCTGATCCCATCTGAAATATAGACGCAAGGATTCTGAGGACTCATTGCTGAACTCCACCTTGCAGCCGTAATACCTGGCAATCTTATCTACTATTGTCTTAAGAGGCTCATTGTCGAAAACTATGATCTCGGGAATTTTATCATTGATCGCTTCAACTGACTTGACGCTGTCCGGCTTGGCAATTACCTCGGCGTATTCCGTCTTGACATCAGTAGGACAGGATGCTTCCTGCCGTTGGTTGAATTGATTTATTCCGATACTTACAATAGCGGCTACGGCAGAGAACGAGACTATGGCAATGGCTATGGTCGCGGCAATGTTCCGCGACATTATTCCAGCCAGCCAGAAGCGATGCGTGACCTTGGACGTGGGGTGATTCTTTTCAAATCTTCTCCACTCAGCGTCTATGTCGGGTGTGTGGAGTGTCTGAAGGCTTGACTTTGTCTTGTCGAGAAGATCAAACACCTCCTTGATATCGGGATCCTGAAGCATGGCATCAATCTCTGACTGAGTGTAACGCTCCGGATACTCGATGGCGTCTAAGAATCTGTCTATCTTATCCATTCTGAGAAAGTTTTTTACGTAAGACATCTGTTGCATGACGGAGATGCTTATAGACAGCGACCTTGCTTATTCCGAGGATTTCAGTTATCTCCAGATAGCTTTTCCCTTCGGTGAACCGTAGTTCCACGACACGTCGGCAGGCTTCCGTGAGGTCATCTGCAACCGTTTTCTGAATCAGGGCGATGGTCTCGTCATCGGGCCATTCCTCATCCTCAATTTCACTCTCATCTACTGAATATACCTCTTTCAAGCGGTCGTTTGCCGTGAGACTGCGGATATGTTTCAGGCATCGGTTACGTACTGCCGCCAGCAGATATGGGGCCAATACGTCAGACTTTCCGGAAACAAGCAGTGCTTCAAAGACATCGTGCACTATGTCCCTTGCCGCATCGTCGTCCCGGAGTATCAGCATCGCAAACCGGTACATCGCCGCATAATGTGTGCGGAAAAGCAGTTCTATGTCATCTTTTGTCGTCATACATATATAATACCCCTCGCTCGCAAAAAAACTAACTTCTCAATGGAGAAAAATTTTTATATCCTCTTCATTTTACCATCAAGTTGCTATTAATGTGTGAGTTATAAAGTAAATCCATTTTTATTGCAAGGTTGCAGTAAAAATGGAATACAAATTATATGATAATATATTGGCGATGTTTATGCGTTTACCATTACAAGGCAACTTATACCTAATCTATCCTCTATATTGGCTATGCTCTTAAAACTAAGATTTTCCGTGCCGGAGAGAAGTTTACTTACATATTGAGGTGAAACGCCGAGTTTTGAAGCAAGGTCGGCACGTTTCATGCCGTTGTCCTGCATATAGCCAATAAGGGTCACAGCAAGTTGGCGCGACCAACGAAGCCAGCTTGCATTTTCTTTGCGCCATGCTGCTTCCTCTACAAAACGCGATGGACTTTCACTCTCATTAGCCTCTAAAAACTTTATTGCCTTGCTTGCCATATCAATCTTCATTAGTGAGTTCAACAAAACTGTCCTGGTCGAAAACGCCATTAGCCTTCAGGAAAGCCTTACAGCGGTTGAGCTTGTCAAGTTCAAGAGCTGTATGCTCACGCTCCTGCATGGTCCGGCTCAATTTGATTGCACCACCCGTAACGACGTATACATTTGGTTCTAGCCTGATGGCATAAATCCTCAGCCAACTTGCATGACGTTCTCTGTCCCAGTTGCGGGCTTTCTCCCTTGTCAATTCCGACACCCGGGTGTCTGTAATATCCAAGGGTTTGAAGAGTTCATCAAGATTCTCGGTATAGGGAAATTCAAGTATCAACTCCTCTAAAGCCCCGGCATCTTCAAAAGTATCCTCAATGGCCTGGTCAAGACGTTCTATCTTGAAGAAACTTCTAAGATCCTCGAAGTTCTCCATAAAAAAGTCAAGAAGATACTCCGCATTGTTCCATTTACGGAACAACAGGGTCAGCTCATCAACTTCTTCATCCGGAGCCTTGACAGCCCAAAGATGGTTGTATTTTGGTATGATCCTTGCGAACTTCATATCGTATTAACGCTTTTGGATGTGCAAAGTTAATCAAATATTTCGAAAAATGCAACCGATAGGTTTAGCTTTCTTGAAAACCAAGCTAAGAATCTATAGCTGCATTCAATAAATATTCTACTCAATATTATGAAACTTGACGCTATCGATAATTTCTCTCCCTCGGCATTGGGGGATTAACAAAAATAATTTGTAATTTTGCACTTGAATTAAGACAGAACGCTTCGGTTTCGTTTCAAAAGGCTATGTTAGGATTCGCTTTGAAGCCCTAAGATTCCACAGGCAGCCGCCAATCTCACCTTGAAGTCGTGATGACTTCCTCACAAATCTAACTAAATCTGCCCTTAGTTTCAGCAACCGAACAGCCAAAGGGCGATTGAATAAGGCTTGGGAACAATTTCGGAACAATTTCCCAAAATCCCATTTGATCAAGTCCGAATATCAGACAATTATTCCAAACCTATATACCCCGTTCCGGGGAACATCAAGGGCTGAGAACGGCTGACCGAAGCAAACTGATCTTGATTCAAAAGTGAATGTAACAACTTAGTATCTGACAGAAGAAAGATGACTGATAATCCTTAGGAAAGCATTCTTTTGGCACGAGATAATAACATGCCCTCGGTTTTTGTTTACTATAAAAAGACAAATGTTATGGTACTGATATTTCTGGTTATACTTGTTGTGCTGTTGTTGTGCGACAGCTATATCGTGTTCGTAGTCTTGAACTCGGGTTCATGGTGGATTAAGAGCCTGATCCTCGTTCCGTCTGTCGCCTATGTAGCAGTAATCGTTTTTACACTTCTGATGAAGGACACCAAACAGGGCACGCTTAATCTGCTGTTCTGGCTTACCTTGTGTGTAGTGATTCCTACGTTGCTCTTCACCCTGTTGTCACTTATTGGAAAAAGCGTAGGTCTTGTCTTTCCGTCAGTGGTGAGGATCGTAAATGTCTTTGCTTTGTCGCTTTCTATTGTATGGATCGGTATTTCACTGTATGGGATACTGTTTGGATGGAAAAAGGTATCGGTGGATCGCATTGTGGTCTCTTCCGCCAGGATTCCGGAATCTTTCAACGGTTATAGGATAGTGCAACTTTCGGATTTTCATATTGGGACATACGCATCTGCTCCCGGATGCGTAGACCATATAGTGGATATGGTGAATTCACTTAAGCCCGACCTGATTGTATTCACCGGCGATCTCGTCAATACTTCCTCAAGCGAGATCGAGGAGTTCACTGAAGTACTCTCAAGGCTCCGTGCAAAGGATGGTGTATATTCAGTACTTGGCAATCATGATTATTGTCTGTATCGGCGTTATTCCGGAGAAGACACTCCGGCGAAACAGCTCGAGAATGTAGTCAGACATGAGAAAGAAATCGGTTGGAAACTCCTTCGAAACGAATCTGTACAGATTGTCTGTGGGAATGACAGCATCGCTTTGATTGGTGTTGATAATGCCGGAAGCCGTGGCTTTATCGACAGGTCTGACCTGAAGAAAGCGACGAAGGGACTTCCTGAGGATGAGTTCAAGATACTCCTTTCCCATGATCCCTCCCATTGGCGAAGGGAGGTTCTTCCTAAGTCGGATATCGACCTTATGCTTGCCGGGCACACACATGCCATGCAGTTTAAGCTGTTTGGATGGTCTCCATCCGTATGGACATATCCTGAATGGGGAGGCCTTTATGCGGAAGGAAACCGAAATCTTTATGTCAGCACCGGAATAGGGGAGAACATAGCATTCCGTTTCGGTGCCTGGCCCCAGATTCTCTTGCTTTCCTTATGTCATTCGTAGTCTATTTTCATTATGTGTTGAATCGTGAAAGTATTGCTGTAATTTGTGCAAGCGTTTTTATTCTTTTCCTATGTTATAGTAATAAAAAGAACAAAGCATGAAAAAACTATTTACAACAGCGTTAGTGGCACTTTTCTCGATGCTCGGCATCTGTTCTTGTGCCGCAAAGACAAACGAAAACAACACAAATAATAATAAAAAGACTGAAAATATGAAGACAGAAGGAAAGAAGCTGGTGGTGTTCTTTTCGCACACCGGTGAGAACTACAATGTAGGTTATATAGAAAAAGGTAACACTCATATCATTGCGGATATGATTGCAGATGCGACTGGAGCAGACACTTTTGAGATAGTTCCTGAAAAGGGTTATCCAAAAGACAGCTACAATGAATGCATCGAGATAGCAAAGAAGGAGCTGCAGCAGAATGCACGTCCTGCCGTCAAGGGCGATGTTAAAGTTAATGACTATGATGTTATCTTCATTGGATATCCACAGTGGTGGGGCGAGCCGCCTATGTGCGTCTATACATTCATCGAGAGACACGATTGGAATGGAAAGACAGTCATTCCTTTCGTGACCCACGAGGGAAGCGGTATGGGAGGCACCGACCGTAAGATTGCTGAAGCTTGCAAAGGTGCCGACGTTGCAGTAGGCAAGGGGCTTGCCGTACAGGGAAAGATAGCTCAGGAAAACCGTGCATCCGCACAGAAGAGGGTCAACACTTGGCTCGAAGGACTTGGCATAAAATAAATCGTTGCCGAAAACCCTGCGAAAGTATTTCGTAAAATATAATGAAATTTGTCTTGTTGAGAAAAAAATAGTACCTTTGCAACGCAAATAAATCATTATATGTTCATGAAAAATCTGAAATATCTGATAGTAGGTACAGG
>JAIDTL010000056.1 GCA_029060725.1 Muribaculaceae bacterium
AGTTTGTCCATGTCGGCGGCTTCCTTGAAGTATCCGTTTGATGAAAAGCACTTCATAAGTGCGAAGTTGGACTCTGCTAAAAGTGAAGCGTCTCCGAGTGTTTCTGAAAGATTACGCATGACTGATGCGTAATGATAGGCGGAATCGGACTGATAGAAGATGTATTCCGAGAAGATATCCTTCGCAAGCCGATAGCTGGCCATCATGGACCGACTCTCAGCCAGCGCGTCTTTCAGCGACCTGATGCGCGCTTCCTTCGCCGCGGTGTATTCAGACTGCCGGGTAATCTCTCCGATAAGCTCGGTCATGACTGTATTGAAATCCATGCCATTACCTACTACTGCTCCGGCAGACAACGTCAGCATCAACAGGATGAGGAAGATGCAGCGTGGAAATGAATCATTGGCTTTTGCAATTTCATTCATGATGACGGAGATTTTTATTAATATACATCAGGATTCTATCTTCCAAGAATCTATGCGGCGGGATTCGGAGGAGAAGTTGACGCCGATTTTGAAGAGTTGGCGAGAATCCACAGCGAATTTGCGGGCATAGCCCTTTTCCTCTATCTGATGGAGAGCCTGCTCGGGAGAAGAGTCATATTTAAGTTCGATTATGTAGATGAACTTCGGTGTCTCAATCAGGAGGTCTATACGGCCGTTGGAGGTATGTACCTCGGCGTTTGCGTCGAGACCTATTAGAGTTGCCAGTACATAGAATATGTTGTGAAAATTATTCTCGTTCTCTACCTTCAGGTCGTAGGGTATGCCGGCGAAGTAAGCGTCAAGACTCCTCATCATTATCTCCGGGTTTCCGGAAGTGATACCCTTCACTATTCCATCCATTATGGTCTTGACCGTTCCTTTTTTCGGTTTTAGATATGCACTGAGCAAATCTTTGAAGAGACCTTTTCTTACCTCCTCGTTAGGAATTTTCAGACGTACAGCGTTCTCTTCCATATCGTAGTCAGCGATAGTAAGATAACCGGCTTGATATAGAAGGGCTGTAGGATCGGCATTGAGAAGGTCAAGTCCGGCAAGGTCATCGAGATCCCAATCTGCGTTAAGTGTCTGCTCGATGTCTATATCGGCGTCACGCAGTGTCTCAGCTACAATTGTAGCCGTGCCGGTAGCGTTCCAGTAGTTTCCTATCCTTCCTTTCTGCAGGCAATTTAGCACTGACCATGGATTGTAGATATCACTTCCTGCAGGAGAGAAACGATAACCATCATAATTCTTCTTCAGCCTTGCGCAAACCTTGTCGTAAGAAACATTGTATTCCCGAGAAAGTCGGTTGATTCCCTCTTTAAAAATGCTAAGAAGTTCCACCTCTGTGATACCGCAGACATCTGCAAATTCATCGTCAAAGGATATATCATTGATGTTGTTGAGGTCAGAGAATACACTGAGTTTGCTGAACCTGCTGACACCTGTCAGGAAGACCAGCTTAATATGCTCCGCCGAACTCTTGAAATTGGAGTAAATGCTCGCAAGCTTCTTACGGTAGTGCTCGAAATTCTCATCATTGTTGAGGTTACCAACAAGAGGTTTGTCGTATTCATCAACAAGAATTACGACTTGCTGTCCAGTCTTCTCATGTGCATTCTTGATAATGGTCTTGAACCTCTGCGAGTATGTATCCATTATTTCAGTGACACCATATTTCTTTTCCCAGTCAACGAAAACCGTTTCGAGTACATCATCCAATATTCCCTGTTCACTGAATTTATCAGTGTTAAGGTCAAGATGAAGCACCGGATATTGCTGCCAGTCCCAGTCGGTGGAGTCGATATAGAGACCTTTGAAGAGCTCACGCTCCCCCTCGAAGAAATACCTGAGGGTCGAGAGGAAAAGGCTTTTGCCAAAGCGGCGAGGACGCGCCAGGAAGTAGTATTTCGTTTTGCTTCTGACAATTTTCTCGACGAAAGCAGTCTTATCAACGTAGAAAGCATCATCCTTACGGAGGGTCTTGAAATCCTGCTGGCCAATGGCATATCTGTCCTTATCTTCCATAAATCTCTATTTTCTTGCAAATTTAATGCATTTGGGGCATCTTTGCAAATTAATCTTGGGAAAACGAATGGAGGTTGTGGAGTTTTTGAGTTGGAAGGTTGTGGAGTTGGGGTGGAATCCCTTATCGCCATAAATTAATTTAGAATTTTGAATTATTGCTGATTGAGTTATTATTTTGGTGGAGAACACGCAGAGGGCGCAGGGGGTGGTGGGAGCGCAGTAAGTATTTTTGCCTACTTGAACTTAAATGTTAGGCTCAGAGCTTATCAAAGCGCAGGAACTGGCAGATTTTCACAGAATTAATCTCTAATGCTATCTTTTATGCCTGATAGCATAAATTGGAGTTTAGGCTTTGGGGTTCGAGTGGCACAGAGCTTTTCAGCACAGAATCATTTGATTAGGTAGATAAAATATAAATCTTCTACTAATTTGAGGAAGAACCATATTTCTTTCTCAGAGTGGCTTAAAATTGTTGATCTGATTAAAACACCGGTTAAACTCCAGTTAATTTTACAAACGTATAAAACTATCAATCATATACATAGCAACTTAGCACGGTTAAAAACCGCCTTATAAATCATTTTTTAACATTTAACCCATAGATTATTTTTAAACTCAATTTTCCCATCAATACGTAACGAGGATATAAGATTTTTTATTTTTGCTTTTTTCTTGCAAAATTAGCAACTGAAGTTGTTTCGACTTCACTATTTTTGATAATTGCAAACATCCCGTCGACCACACGCATGTAGCTCCCGGTATATGGAAAGGATATCAATAGAGGAAGCCGAAAAGCCAGAGGGGTATTTTGTTGCCGAAGCCGTATTCGATGTCATCGGCTACAACAAAACTGTCGGGTATGTTTCGGATTTGAGCGAAACCTTTCCCTTTTCCTCCAACCTCGAAAAGATAACGACCGTCTACTATGAAATCACCATCTTTTGCAAACCCTACAGAATGATCCACACTGAGTAAAGATGCGAATGTACTCTCGCGGGCAGCCCCTATCTGTGGTGCATCCAGGGCATACATTAGAGATGAGTTATTCAAGAGAATTTTCTGAGGTTTTGCAAGGCTTTTGGGGCTCTTTGCCGACAAGAAAAGCTGTCGAATGAGACCGGCACGATCCAACAAATCGAACAGGCGTATCAATTGACTCCGGCTCGTTCCCATCACGCCAGATAGAGATGTCATATTGGGGATGTATGGCAACGAACTTGCGATGATTGCTAAAAGACGTTTGGCCTTGAGCAGTGTTTCATAATCAATCTTTTTTTCTACCATCGGAATAT
This sequence comes from Muribaculaceae bacterium, assembly GCA_029060725.1. GTDB lineage: Bacteria > Bacteroidota > Bacteroidia > Bacteroidales > Muribaculaceae > Lepagella. Next base: position 3,305 of record JAIDTL010000056.1, read on the forward strand.
CGGATTCTATCACTGAACTTACCGAATTGCCAAGCCGTCCATAGTAATCCGTTGCCGTCATAGTCTTGAAGTATGGGTAATATCCTTTCTTCATATACTCATGGAAACTAGCTGGCATATCTATATTTGCACAGAGTCCGGGTACTATTTTCTCATGATTATAGAGTATTTACGTAAATGATATGGGAGGGGCAACTTCTGTTTTCCTTTCAAGAAGAAGGAATTCCCGAAAAGAAAGCCCGGGTAGATTATACATCGCGACCCGACGCGAGAGATCGCCGATTGAATGGTCGATTACAAGGAGTGAGGATCCGGTAAATACCACATGCAGTTCAGGATAAGAGTCGTAGATATTCTTTATCTGGCGTTCCCATCCCGGTAGACGATGTACCTCATCCAAATATAAATTGATGACACCTCGGGAAGCCATTTCCTCCGCAAGATCAAGGAGAGTATGATTGGCAAACCACATGTTATCAAGCGAGGCATAAAAGGATTTTTCTCCTTTGGGATCGGTTGTCTTTATTCGTTGAAGCATCATGGTGGTCTTTCCGACACCACGTTGTCCCTTGATTCCAATTAACGGCTGAGACCAGTCAATCTTACCGTATAGATAACGATAAAAATCAGTATCAGTATGGGCAAGAAGCCTCTTATATATTCGCTCAAGCAATTCCATAATCTACGATATTTTAGAAAGATACCGCAAAGATAATAAAAAAGATTGTTCTCTGCAAGTAACAATTTATAAAATTGTTCTCTACTCGGAACAAAATTCAAAATTGTTCCGAACAGAGAACAAAAAGTTTCAACCAAATGACTCTTCATTTGCATTACGGCACATATAAAAATGGGATGACGCTAATAAGGACCAATGTTATCTATAAGCACTTACCAGCTGGCGGAGCTTAAGTTTATCGTATCCCATATCGGCTGCGATATTATCAAGGAGGAAACTTGCATCATCGCTTGATGAGTTGGCGGCAAGATCATGGCAAGTAAGGAGGAGGAATTCCTTTGCCTTTCGCGATTTTATCGAAACTACTGTGTCTATCATCATATCAGAATCAGAATTTCTCGCAAGCATACTTGAAATATATGCCTCATTAAACGGAATTCCAAAGAAAGTCGCTGCTTGAGAAGAAATAAAGGTCATAGCCTCCTGTGGCATCTTATTCGCATATCCTCCGAACAATGCCACCATACACATAGCCGTTTCCCTTTGCTCAAGTGTCATCTGAGACTGAATTTCTCCGATGGTTTCCGGTTCCTTGTTTTCTTGTGATTTTTCCTGAGCAACTACAGTTTTGGGAGATTCCTTTATTTCTGGGGCATTCCTTACTGGAGTTGGAGTCGGCGACTCTATAATTTTAGGCTTTGAAGATGTTTCTTCCTTTTCCTCCTTATTGTTAGCTCTGTATAACAGGTATATTCCCAACGCCATCCAGAAACATGGACCAAAGACACTATTTCCCTTCAGAACGGCACCAAAGAATGCAAAGAATCCAATAAATAATATTATACCACCCAAAGTTTTCATAGATTCTCGTTGTTGGAGTTATCATCTGGAGTGTCTTTTTCGATTTTCTTGGAACATGCCACAGCAATGATTCCAACGAAGAGATTGATGAGCGACAGACCGAAAGCCCATCCAAAACCAATTTTACGAGTTCTACCCCAGCAGCCAACGGCATAAGCCAGAGATACAGCAATGATTAAAAAGAATATACGTTCCATATAATAAGATTTTTAGTATTGTTTGTCTCTATATGATTATATGTTGTCAAAGGTTAACAGCGATAATAGAAATTTATGCGATTTTCTTGAAAATAATTTGTTTAAACCTCTTTATTTCGGATGAGTTCAACTGATATTCCGATAGTTTAGTAATAAAATCGAAGTCTGAGACTGACCTGTCGTCAAAACATTTTACAAGTTCCGGTATTTCCTCTTCTTCATCAGAGATCCTCACTTCATTACGCAACATTTCATTTCTAAGGAGGACATAAGCTTGCAAGCAGGTTGGGCATTGTTTAAGGAGTGTTCTACAAAGCTCAGCATTGGGATTTTCAAGTTTGTCATTTACTTTAGCCTCGAAGAGAAGTAGTTTCTTGTCAATAGCCTTCTTATCCATCTCATCATTCGAGAGTGTTATTATTTTGAATAGAATGTCTGATGCCTCCGCATAATTTCCTAATTCATAGTATGCCCGAGCCTTAACGAACATAGCTTCCAGACATATACGTCTTGCAAGTACCAAGTCAGCGTATCCGATCGCCTCGTCGTATCTTTCGCCATAAAGACAGATGACACTGTTCAGGAAATTAGCCGTCATGTGGCAGTCAGGGATAAGAGGTTCGTTTCGGGTCTTTCCTATCAGATGTTTATCATCTAACATTACATCAAACATCTGTTTTGCCAGCAAAGCGGCATTCCTAAAATCATGATTCCTGATTTTAGCGCATGTGATTTTCAACAATGCGCTTATGGCTTTGGCATAGTCATTCTTTGCAATGTGTTGATATACTTCGTGTCCCGTCTCTATCTCATCTTCAATCATAGCCACGTTATTGAAGGAGTTAGAAAACGCCTTTATCTCAGGATTAACAGACACGTAATGTCTTTTCATAGGGGTACTAAGAGTAAGACCCTCGAGTGATCTCATCCTGCTTATAGCCACATACGTCTGGCCTGGAGCGAACATACCTGAAGAAAGATCCAGGTGCATACGGTCGAAAGTCATACCCTGTGAGCGATGGATGGTAATCGCCCACGCAAGTTTGAGAGGGAACTGTGTATAAGTTCCTACTGACGAAGATTCGATCTTGCGAGTCACCTTGCAATAGGAGCGTTTGTAGCTGATCCACATAGAGCGTTCTACAGTCACTTCCTTTTCATTCTCCAACTTTACCACGATGGCATCATCCTCCAGTTTCACAACTTTTCCAATTGTACCATTGGTACAATTCGTTTTGTAATCATTCCGAACGAATATAACCTGTGCACCAACTTTAAGTTTAAGGATCTTTGGAGCCGGAGAATCCTTCTCGTTGAAATCCTCACATATTATACCCTCGTATATACGTTCCTCATCTTTTATCTCTTCAAGCTTCGCTTGATTGATGTTATCAGCTTTCCTGTTATTTCCGGTCAGAATTACAGAGTAGTCTCCAACATCTTTTCCGGAAGCTACATGACTATTAAGAACTTCAAGGTCCTCAATCGAGAGCTCACCTATCCTCATCCTATTGAGTATATCTACAAATTCCGCGTCATTCTGTCGGTACACCTTCTGAAACTCTATCAAAGGAAGGTTGATACGTTTTATCACATTAGCTTTATAGAAGAAAGGTATACCGGAGCCATAGATATTCTCAAGCATTTCAGCGTCTACTGAGCCTCTTCTCACCACCGGAGGAAGCTGATACAGATCACCGACAAATATCACCTGCTTACCTCCAAAAGGAAGATTGTTTTTTAACAATAGGCGCAGGTAGAGATCCATACCATCTACCATATCACTTCTCACCATAGACACTTCATCAACAATAATAGTGTCTACGTTTCTGAGCAACTCTTGATTATCAAGTGAGATTCTCATACGCGTATGAGGACCTATTGCTTCCATAGGAAACCCGAAGAAAGAATGCAATGTCTGCCCTCCAGCCTTTAAGGCTGCGCTTCCGGTAGGAGCAAGCACAAGGAAGTTCTTATCAATTTCTTTCTGAATCCTCTTGATGAATGTGGTCTTACCGGTCCCTGCCTTTCCGGTTATAAACAGACAGCGGTCTGTCTTTGCCACCAATTCATAGGCTAACTGCTGCTCCTTATTGGCTTTGTCGAGTTGAATTTTATCTGTCATACCTTACAGTGGATACTTGTATTCTGAATCACACTGCAAAGTTACACCCATATTGCGAACACTTTGTTCGCAATATAAGGATCACCAATATTTACTTTAATATCTTTGAAAAATTGTAAGTTTTCAAGATCATCAAAAATTATGGATATTTTTATACCTATCCACCATTTGAGACAATCTTGAAAAGACTTTTTCCCTAATATGAACAGGTTCTAAAACTAATAATTCCGAACCATAAGAACTTAATGCTTGAATAAGTTCGTAGTTTTCCATACATTCAATTTGAAATAACTCTCCTCCATGTAAGTCCTGATAGTTATTTCTTATTATATTGGCACGCTCATTTCGTATACAACGTTGGGAGTTATGTAGCGGCTTTGTTTTAATATATTCCTTCGAGACATCGGAAACCCAGAATATAATCTTTTCAACAACCGCATCTTCATTATAAGTAACACCAATCATGTCTTCAAAGTGCTCGGCAAGATCTTCAGTAGCTTCTCGGTATAAAGCCTTATGATTTTCCTCAAATGAATCTATGCGGTCAAGGGCAAATGTCAAAACTTTACCGGTATCACAAGCGGAAGCAATTAAAAACCATCGGTTATTATATTCCTTAAGCAAGTAAGGGGTTACCTCAACAGAACGGACTTCACTGCATCCGAATTTATGGTAATGTAATGTGATGACACGCTTTAACCGTATTGCTGTGAATAAGCTTGCTATTAAGGTAGAGTTTGTAAGAATATTTTTTGAGAATGAGATTATTGACTGATGCGCCTCCAGTCCTAAACGATGCTGTAGGTCATTCAGCCATTCAAAATTTTCCAGACCCTCAAAGCTACCAAGTGTTTCAAGTGCGGACGATAGAACAGTCTTTTCATCTTCCGACAGTTTCGGTTTGAAGATTGAGAAAGTAGGATCTGCATATCTAATACACCGTTTCCGATATGGACGGTCGTTACAATCGGCAGCATCCACCCAGTATTCCTCTATTTCCACATCAAACGGACTATCATACTCCAAATAGTTTATATCCTTCTCCACACATCTCTTCGAGACAGGTTCCATCCCATATTCCGGAAGTTTTTCAGCAAGCACATCGGTGATGTCCTGTATTGAATACGAACGATTCCGACTGGCAAGCATCCTGTCAATCAGAGCATAGCGGGTCATTGCATTTTTAGTCGCTGGCATAAGAGATAAATTTATTGTAATGAGAGTAATCTATTCCTTATACCATTTATAGAGAGCAATACTCCTTGGTCCCTTCCTTTACCATTGAGTGTATATTTTTCTTGACCTACAGATTTCATAAGCTGACGAATCGCCATTTTTAATTCCTCTAAGGTATCGTCCATCCCTTTAATAGGGGCATGGGATTTTTTTGAATGAATTACACCTTTTGAAGCAGCCCAATCCAAGAAAATTGATTGAGAATATAACCCCACTCCATTCTTAAAAGCTTTAAGGGAATGATCAACTCTTAGAATAAAATAGTTTGATATAATACGTCTATTATGTGTCGAATCATAATGAGCATATCCCTTGGGAATTGATACCGATTCTATCGTAATAGGATATTCCCTTACTCCTCTTAAACGTTTCTTTAATTTATTTATCTTATTGCAAATAATTTCAAATGTTTCTCCATTAGCTAAGGTTTTATCATCAAACACGATCAATATATGATACTCAACACCCAATCTTTTGGGCAAAATGTTATTTAATATGTCATATAAATTATCTATTCCATCTTGAGACGAGGCATCAGCGTCATTAGAAAAAAGATACCTATCAATAACAACCAAAGAATTGGATGGGAAAACATTATCCTTTGATAGAATGTCCGTCCAGTTTTCACTTTTCTTTTTCCTTACAGCATCAACTTCAAAAGCTTCTTGAAATAAAGGGCTTTCAAAAGGATTATCGTTAATTGAATGACAAATCACTCCGTATTTTGCTGATATTTGTTTTGCCAATTCCGGTGTTATATCTAAAACGAATACAGCGCTTGGATCATCTATTACATCCAAACGCATTTCTATAACTCGGTAAATATAAGAGGTGTCTTTATCTTTATTCGTTCCTTCTATGTATATTTCCAAGTCGTAAGCATTTCGCAAAATGGCGATAGGATTATCGTCATTGTATTCGTAATCAGAGTCAACATTCAGAACGATGTTTAGTGAAGGTTTAGTCTTTTTGATAAAGTTATACCAGACATCTTCTCGACTATTTTCAAAGGACTCAAAAATAGAAGAGATAATGCATTCGGTTGTATATAGAGCTAACATAATCACTTATTTTTTGAACGCATTAATTCCCGCGACCACTTTCCAGCTTCGTCAAAGAAACCTTCACCAAATACCTCCTTGAAATGTCCATTAGTTTTATATCTCATATCATAGGGCAAACCATCTTCCGGGAAATAATAAACTCTAAACTTAGGTATATATTTAGTATTCTTAGAAAATATAGATGCTACAATAACCTGGGTTCTACGAACCAAATACTCCGAATGAGTTTCAACTATGAAGTGAACACCATGTCGAGTTGCATCCAGAAACATGTCAGCAAGTCGGGACTGCAAGCTTGGATGCAAATGTACCTCTGGCTCTTCCAGGATTAAAAGATATGGAATAATCCCAGGAGCGTAAGATTCATCCCCAGCTTCTACAGGCTCGTCAAAATCATCTTCTGTTTGACTGATTGCTATTTCAATATTGAGTAACAAGGAAACCAACTGTGTTACACCATATCCATAATCTGCTAATAGACGACCCTCTGGAATATCTTTTGAAATTAATTTAATCCTTAGAGTTCCTTCCATATTATCTATAATGATATCTTCACAAATATTGAATTCGCGTAACCATTTTTTTAAGAAGTCACCTTTCTCTGATGTTACGGAAAATCGCCTATTAATAATTACATCATTAAAACGCCTCCAAAGGTTACCAAATCGATTGGATAAATCAAGAGGATATAAACGTTTTACATCTATAGTAGAAGCGTCAACGTATCCTGTTCTTTTTATAATATTGGGATTCAAAGAGCGCCGAAAAATATAATACAGACACCTTCCAATCCATGTGTATTCTTTCACCTTTTCAAAGATTGCCAAGAAACCCATATTCTCATTTAGATTAATCGAAACCTGTATGGCCCATGATTGGAACTCTATGTCATTTATAGTATTATTGATACATTCTTCTAATGCACTAGTGTTCTGGCTTCGATTATACTCCATAACGTCTTTTGCATCAGAAATAACATACGAATAAATCTTATCAATTATTATATTTGAACTTTTATCCAAATACCTATCTAATTCATCCCATCGACAAACGTTCTCACCAAGTTTCGCATATTCTTTTTCTTTTATGTGCTCCCTTATCTTTGTTTTTATTTGAGCAAAATCCTCAAGAGTCAAACGTCTTTGCTTGTTCTCTTCATACTTATGGACCTGAGCCCAGAAGGGCTCAAATTCCACAATATCTTCGTTAGCAGAAATTACATCGATAAAGGATGGCGCTTTGGTAAATATACTATCACGATCCGCGGTATTCAAAGTCTTCCTGATAATATTACTATGAATCAATTGTGTTTCAATACTTATTAATTCAGTAATATATGGCGTAACCTTCTCCCAGGTGTCATCTTGTTCTGGATTACGCCACTGAAACTTCTTAGACAATTCCTCTTTCTCTTTAAAATCATAATAATATGATTTCCAACTTGAGGCTATATGGCGGATTTTATAACAACGAATATATTCAATAAATTTTTCTTTGTCTTTGATTTCACAGAAATATGAATCGTCCTGTATTGAAATTGAAAGAAATTCATTAGAATCTATGAGAATTGACAATTTCTTGAGATAGCCATTATTTAGAGAATCTGATATTTTTTCCCCGAATGTAAAGCGTACACTAATATCTGCCACAATTATCGAAGATTCAAAAGAATATCCTAGTACAAAACAATTATACCCATCAGCTTTCGCAGATGAATTCAATACCGTGTCAAACGTTCCAAGCTTAACCACCTTTGAAAAATCCAAAGGAGTATCAATAAGGTTGTAGTTGTTAGCTTTCACATCAGACAAATATGATTCTAATAGTAATAATGCTTTTGCTGCAGTACTCTTTCCGGCGCTATTGCATCCAGTGAATATAGTTATTGGAGAGAGTTTGATTTCAGCTCCTTCCTCACCTATATTCCGGAAGTTTTTAATGTATATCTCTTTTATTTCCATATATCGTTTGTTTTACGATGCAAAGTTAATAATATTATGCGAATGCTTTGTTCGCATATCAAAGAAAACTTAACTTCACATATCTATTACCTCGTTGTTGCGCAAACTGGATTAATATTGATCAAAATTGTAGATGTCAAATTTAACATAAGACTTTTGCATTATAGATAGCCATCATTACATCTTCAAAGAATTTCCTTAGCAATCTTTCCTGCTTCGGTAACGACAATTCATTGAAATTAGCTGGAGTCTTAAACATAAACAAATAGGCGTTATCAACTTCTTCAGGAGCATCAAACAATCTTCCGGATTTAATAGTTTGACATTCAAGTAACCTATAAATCGGTTGACCCCATCCATCTTCATTCCTGAATCCAATTAAAATTATGGGTTCTTCTAAAGAGAAATAAACACCCATCCAGCCCCAAGCTTTCTTTATCTTTAAACCCTTAAACACTAATTCAAAATATTTACCCATTATACCTTCTCGAGGAGTGCCATGGATATTACCACCTCCCTTAGTATCGCGCTTATACGGGTATAGTTCCGAGTGAAAATATTCATTATCAAATGCAAATACATCATCGAGGCATCGATAGAAAGTATATAGCGAGTTCATTCCGTTTAAGTCCATTGGTTTTGTTGGTATGTATATGTTACAAACATTTTTAATGTAATCCAAATAAGCTTCCCAAAGGGTTCTTTCGTCTTCTGGGATATTCTGTTGAAGATATTGATATAATTCCTTCCAAGTATAAGTATTAAAGCCACTCTTTACTATTTTATAGTTGGCAATGTAGCCTAAGTGACTGGAATCTATTTTGAAAGTTTTTACATATTGATCAAAATGATGATTCCTATCTTCTATCTTGTTTTCGATTATATATGATTCTTCATCGCATTCAAAAAAGAAATCAGGGCGACAGTTTCCTTTTACATACTCTCTCTCCATATAGACATCAGTACATTGCCTTTTCAACCAAGGGAAAAAGAATCTCAGGAAAGCACCCTGAAACTTATCCGATGTCTCGCACATGGTCCACGTGACATCTGACAAATCATTCTCACTGCGAAAACGATGCGAGAGATTTTTAATGAACTGCGCTAATTTTTCCATATTCAATTAATACCAAAGCTTATTCATTGTCCCGCTTGACTCCTGACCATGACTTATGCGTGGCGGTCTGCGGTAGCAAAGTTAGTATTTATTTTTGGAATTGGCAAATGATATTTGGGTTTTAGATGGATTTTTGTTTAAAGGGATGTGGCTGGAGGGGTGTGCTCACTTTGTTCGCACCACCATCGCCGACGGTTGGGAGGGGGAATTAGCATGAAGTAGATCTCCGAGGGTATTGGGGTTTGGAAGGGGTGAGATAGGCTGAAGCCTGGGGTTTTGGCATAATGTCAGCTCTCCGAGTTGGGGTGCTACTTAATTAGGGGAGGCAGGAAAGTCTCCCTTCCATATTTAAGATGGCTATTTGATATTGCGGAAGGAGGTTTTGCGGTCGAAGCCGGCGGATTCGGCTTTCTCTATGTCGGTACGATTGTCTATTATTTCTTGGTCATTTAGAGAAGAAATGTAGCTGCTTAATTCTTGATAGAGTTCTTGGGCAGGGATTAGAGATGTAATGGGTGTCCCTGTCAGGATTGGATTGCGTAGGGATCCATCCTTCTCTATAACGAGTTCCAGAGTCTCATCTCTCCAGAAAAATGAGTATCTTGACTTAGCCTTGAAGAACGTCATCGGAGTACTTCCGGCACGGTCTTTCTTTGTGATCTCCTTGATATGAAGAAGTTTCCAATCTATGCATACTTTTGAGTCTTCATCCAAATACCGTTCTACTTGAAAGGAATACTGTTTCAAGCCTACTTCAAGGATGCAATATAGCTCGGTAGCCTCGTATTTTGTCACCCACTTCAGGCGGTTGCCTGTCCAGTCGCGTTTGCGCACTTCTTTCTTCGGAGAATCGGCTGATGTAGGGATATAGCTGAAGTATGGGGAGTCGAGATTTGAGAGAACTGTGAAAGCTCGGCGGTCGTAGACGACCTTCTCGTCTTCACCGTAAATACCTGTTAGATAATCGTAGTAGTCTTTATTGTTGCGAGGGGTAAGGATTTTCATTTGGTTTTCTTTAGGTTGGTCTGCGGTGGCAAAGTTAGTATCTTTTGGGAAATTGGCAAATTATTTTTGGGTTTTAGATGGATTTTGGTTTAAAGGGATGAATCGGGGGGAGTGTGCTCACTTTGTTCGCACCACAATTGCCGACGGTGGGGAGGGGGTATTAGCATGAAGCGGCTCTCCGAGGGTATAATTATAACCATCCCGGCATCCTAATGCTGAGTGTAGAGGGCGATGACGGAGTGGACTATGGCTTCAGGTGAGAGGCGTGATGTATCGTAGACGGCGTCGTAGTTTTTGGGATCACCCCAGGTCTTTTCAGTGAAATAGGAATAGTGGTCACGGCGCATGGAATTCATCTTGGATACTTTCTCCGCAGCTGCTTCTGGAGCGATCCCATAATATTCCACAGCTCTCTTGACCTTATACTCATCTGAGGCACGGAGGAAGATATTGATGGCATTGGAATTGTCTGCGAGCACGTAGTCGGCACAGCGACCTACGATGACACACGGTCCTTCGGAGGCAAGCCGCCGTATCACACGGCTTTGCACTACAAAAAGGGCGTCTTTTTTCGATAGAGAGCGCTCAGTCGGAGTTGAGAAGTCTTTGGTGATAAGTTCATAGAGAAGGGAGTGAGGAAGGCGCTGATCGTAGTCGCGTACTGTATCGATGCTAAAACCTGACTCCTTGGCTACCATCTCCATCATGGTGTTGTCGTAGAATGGAATGCCGAGTGTCCGGGCTAACTTATCCCCTATCTCGTGTCCACCACTGCCGTATTCGCGACCGATCGTGATGACTTTATAATCAGAGGTATCTGAGGAATCTGAGGAATCTGAAATGGTGACTGTAGGACGTTTTTCCCATCTTTCGATCCAGCGGAGATGCGGCAGCAGCAGTTTCACTACGGGGCCTGTCAATACCGCAACTATCACCGTTCCTTCCCTGACACCGTCGATACGTCCGGCGAATATCCAAGAGCAACCCACGGCTATTAGAAGCAGGGAGACATCAAACATTATCTTGAGTGTACCGAATTCCTTGCGGAATTTCCTGGAGGCGATCTGGAGTACGTATTCCCCGGAGTTCATGCAAACGTCTGCCAAAACCTCAAGTGCAATGCCGAGACCCATACCTACACATCCTATGACGCAAGAGATTACCTTTAAGTAATAGGCAGCAGGATGCCAGGCGGAAAGTATCGACATACTTACGTCTACAAAGAGCCCGAAGAGGAGAGAGACCGGGATCTGCATGAGAAGTTCCACTTTGTTTTCCTTGATGCCATCCTTACCGAGCATGATGAGCTGTGCCATTATTAGGATTGCATTTAGGATGATGATGTATGTCCCCATGGATAGGGCTGTGTGTAGACTCCAAACGTATGGGACGCTGGAGATAGGAGAAGTTCCGAGAAGGGAGCGCGTAACGAGGCTAACACCGAACGACATGATGAAAAGACCAAGAAAAAACACCGCATAGCGGCGCATTTTCTCTTTCTTGCTGCGTAGTATGATTTCCATTGTATCTGATTTTTTACCTATTTTTGCAAATATAGCGAATTTTTCTGAATATTGCAAACTTTATAACCGAAGGTAAAAAAATTGGAGTGGGATAGAACAAAGTTGCTGATCGCTATGTACTCACTTCGTTCGCACCACAATCGCCGACGGTGTGTGGGAGGTGGAGGCTTCCCAGCCTCCACCCATAGCTTGACGCGTGGGGACGCGCACGGAGTGCGCTAACTACTCTGGACTACTTTAGTCGAGTTGCCATTCGAAGATTCCGGCGGAGTTGTCGTCGGGGAGGACAACCTCGAGCTTCATGGCTTTGGTGGTGACGGGGTCAAAGTCCACCCTATTAGCAGCCCCTTTCTGGGTACCGAAGGTGTCGGCTCCGGTTACGGGTTGCCACTCGCCGTTTGCATCCTGATAATAAAGATTCCAAGATTTTGGAACTCGGCAGCCTCCCCATGGACCGTCGTCAAACCAATATACGGTCGCACTCTGCACTTTCTGTGCCTCGGGAAGCTCATAGGAGATCCATTCGGTTGTGCCCTGCTTGGGCCACCAGTGGGTGTAGGGTACGGAGCGGTCGTTCTCGTCTTTCGGAACGAGGCGGTCGTTGAGCGATGAGAGGGATCCCATGGGAGAGGATGTAGAGATCTTGCTCTGTGAGGCGATCGTCGGTGGCATTACAGGACGCGATGCACTCAACTCTTGGGGAAGCCAAACTGCCATGTTGCCGCTTCCACGGTGACACCATGCGTAGTAAGGAATCATATTCAGTTTCACGTCCTTCACTGTCAGGCGACCCTTGTCGTCGTAAGCAAGGGTCTGGCCGTCGGTGGTGAGTTCCACGATACCTTCCAGAAGTTCGGGCTTTTCAGTGACGGTGAACTGCGGTTTCTGGTTTACGAAGATACTCAGCACATCGAAGTCATTGTCGGGCCATTCTGCGCAGTAGACGATCGGACCACGCTCTACAGCGATGCGTCCCTTGTCAGCCTCCACCTTAGCATGAGCCTTCACAGTACGCGGCTCCATGTCAAGATGCAACTCTACCTTATCACCCTTCTTCCATTTGCGGGAGATCGTGTAGTAGCCGTCGGCAGTCAGAGTGCCATCGGCAGGTTTGCCGTTGACCATAACTGAATAACCGAGGCGCTTGCCATCTGAATAGGTATAGAGATCGCTTGGCACGGGCTTGTTCTTCACCCAACCGGGGATACGGAGCTTGAGATCGAAGAGACCAGCCTTATTCTGGTCTACAGTCACTGTTACATTGCCGTTCCAGGGATAATTGGTCTGTTGGCTGAGCACCACATTCTTGCCGTTTACGTAAAGGTCGGCAGTGTTGGACATGAAGAGATTGACGTACACGTCATCGCCTTTCACTGCATAGACATATCCCGGGAGCGACGGAATGAAGCGGGCGATGTTGGAGGGGCAGCAGGCACATCCAAACCAAGGCTGACGCTGGTGCTGACCCATAGACTCGAGGGGATTTGGATAGAAGAACGCTCCGCCGTCGAGTGCTACACCGGAGATAAGACCGTTGTAGAGGGTGCGCTCGAGCACGTCATAGTATTTTGAGTCTCCGTGAAGAAGGAAGAGACGGTGGTTTACGTAGACGTTGCCGATGGCGGCACAAGTCTCGCAATAAGCTGACATGTTGGGGAGCTCGTAGTTGGCACCGAAAGCCTCACCGTTGCTGGTGGCACCGATACCTCCGGTAATATAATACTTCTTGCCCACGATATTATCCCAAATACGGTCAATAGCATTGATGTAGGCGGTGTCGCCGGTGAGGGCTGCCACGTCTGCCATACCGGCGTACATGTATGCGGCGCGCACAGCGTGTCCGACAGCCTCATCCTGCTCTATTACAGGCTTGTGTGCTTGGCTGTATTCATCAGTGCGGGAAGTATATCCGCGCTTGTCGAGGAAATATTTCGCCTGGTCAAGATATTTCTTGTCGCCTGTCACGAGATAAAGCTTAGCGAGGGCCATCTCGGCAATCTGATGTCCCGGCACGCGAGCCACCTGTCCAGGATTGTCACCAATCTCGCGGCATACACAGTCGGCATACTTCATAGCAATGTCAAGGAAGTTACGCTTGCCGGTAGCCTGATAGTGAGCAATAGCACCTTCCACCATGTGACCGAGGTTGTAGAACTCGTGAGACAGATCTTCAACAGCCTCCCAGCGTTTGGAGCCTGCCCATTCGTGGGGATGCTTCGGGTTCATGGTGCGGGAGGTGTAAAGATAGCCGTCAGGTTCCTGCGCAGCGGCTACAATGACAAGTACACTGTCAATATAGTTCTCGAGGCGTTTGTCGGGATAGGTCTGAAGGAGGTAGCTTGCGCCTTCGATTGTCTTGTAGACGTCGGTGTCATCGAAAGCGAGGCCACCGACGGTGATGGTGTCGGAAGGATGGGCTGCCTTTACAAAGTTTTCATAGCGTCCGGTCTCTTCGCATTTGCTGAAAGCGAGGGGGATTGTCACTTCGCGGCTGGCCTTGAGGCGCTGGCCCCAGAAGTCATCGGTCACTTTCACGGAGGTGAAGGGCACCGGGTCGATGGGATAGCCGTGGTTCTGCTTCGGGGCCTTTGCCATCGTGGGGAAGGCTAAGGCAGCGAGGAGGAGGGCTGATGTCAGGAATTTTTTCATATTTATGGGATTTTAAATTTAGAATCATCTATAAGCCGAGCCAAAGGCTCGGACACCGAAACAAACAATGTCATCGGAAGCGGATACCATTAAACGCCTCTCCGAGGCTACTGTGCTTTTGTCTGGGACACCCCAGGCTGAAGCCTGGGGTTTTTACACGATATCAGCTCTCCGAGCTGAGTCCGACATTCTCTTATCGATTTTCAATTATTATAGGGGAGGTATTCATCGGAGAAGCGGAGAGAGTGGAGATAGCCGGTGAAGGGCCATTCGTTTTCGGCGTTGCGGCCGAGGGTGACGTACTGGACGGGCTTGACGAGGAGCTGGATGTCTTTTTCACTGACTAATTTGCCATTGATGTAGACTTTCTCTATGCGGCCGTCGAAGCATACATAGATGTGCTGCCACTCTCCTTCATGCTTACGGGCTTCCGCCTCTATCAGTTTCGGGTCAGGACGTTTCGGGTCTACGCCACTGACGAAATCCTGTGTCACATTAAAGAGATCTTGCCAGCCTACATCCTCATACCAGCCGTAGTGGTTCATCACTCCGCAGCGTGGTTCGGTGCCGTTTACGCCCATTATTTTCTCAAGCTCATCGTGGGAAGTGGTGAAGTCGGCGTAGCATTCATTTTCAGCCATCTCGGGATTCAGGATAACTGCCTCAAGAGTGTAGGGGGCATTGTCGCGGATAGTGGCAGGGAGGGGAAAAGAGGAGCGGAAAAAAGTTTCACCGTCAAACTTTATGGCTTTCTTTCCCTTAATTTCTTCGATGAATGCGGGTCTTTCTATTGCTTCGAAGTATCCTTCAATGCCTCGGTTGGGAATATAGCCAACCGTATCGCCAACGTTGAAAAGATCCGCATCTATCTCTACCAGAACGCCTTTACTCTCGCGATCGGCAACCGGATTGCGACGAATCGGGTTGGTGGCGTCAAACTTTTTCTCGGCATCGGTCAGTTCCCAGTTGTAAAATCTTACATCTGCAAGTATTAGAGGATCGGAATTTTCCGATGAAATCGAAATTTTTCCATTCTCAAGACATCCGTCCAATCTTATAGGGTTCCATTCTCCGTCGGAGTACGAGAGTGCGGAAACTGTGTGCGGAATTTGCGGATTCAGTACTCCGGACTCCAATACAAGCTGCGTACCGGGTTCGAGCACGAGTGCCTCTCTCCCATCGATTCGTTTTGAAGAGGCAAAACCTTTTGCAAGACGGAAAGCACCGCCGAGCTGACCCTGTTTGTTGACCCATTCGCGGCCATTCCAGTCGACACCGGTCAAGCCGATCCACTGCTGCGGGGAAGCAGTCTCGTAGGTGTCGAATATCTTGACATTCCAAAGGGCACCATTGAATCCCGCTTTCTCACCCCCTGTCGATGTGACGCGCACATATCGGGCCTTCTTATCGCCGAAATCAGCCATCGGAGAGCCGGCAAGGCGGTTTGATCGTTTGTCTGAGAAGATTTCCCAATTCCTGCCATCGAGGGAAGTCTCTATCAGATATTGGTAGAATTGTGTGCCGTATTCCCACTGAGTGAGCACGGTCTTGATGTTCTCCGGTTTTCCAAGGTCAATTTCAATCCACTCTTGTCCCATTCCGGCGGGGCGCCAGAGAGTGCCGTTATTGTCATCTACGGCATATTCGGGTTTGAAATTATCATCATAAAATGAGGATGCCTTCACCTTCTTTCCGAAAGCGAGATTATTCTTCGAAACGGTAGGCTTTGTAAGATAGCCGACGCCGGAATGTGTCGGTTTAATCGGAAGAATTTTGCCATCCTTGTCAAATTCCATCTTGTCTATGCAGACCTGACGGTGGAAGCCTCGGTTGGAGTGAGGATTATCATGACGGTGATATACTATATAGTAATCATCTCCGTCCTGCAGCACACTGTGATGACCCGGACCATGCACAGTGCCGTCCTCGTTGGTCTCGAGGATGCATCCCTGATAGGTGTACGGACCAAGGGGAGAGTCGGCTGTAGCATACTGCACACGGTAAGTGTGGTCATGGCAACTTCCGGAGGAATACATAAAATAGTATTTGCCCTCTTTTTTAAGCACGAAGGGAGCCTCGAAGAAATCGGTAACCTCTGTATTTGGAATCAGCCTTGTCTCCGTGAATCCTTTCATATCAGGAGTCAGTTTTCCGGATCCGCATCCGAATCCATCATAGATGCCCCATGTGCCCCAATACATATAGATGCTGCCGTCATCGTCGACGAAGGTCTGACCGTCAAGGGTGATGGCATTGGTCACGAAACGGTCCGGAACAAGCACAGCCTCGCTTTCACCGAGGATATTTTGCCATGGACCACGTGGGGTCTCGCCCACTCCTACATGGATCTGGCAAGGCTGGCAGTAGACGTAGTAATATTTGCCGTCATTGGAGTTATACATCACGTCGGGAGCCCAGATCCAGTGTGAATCGGGCCAATTCATCGGCATGAGGGTCCAGTTTACAAGGTCCTTGCTCTGCCAGAGCTGGGCGGGACCGAAACCGGCTCCGCTTCCGTCGGTGGTGGCATATACGTAGTAGGTGTCATCGAATTTCTTGATTGTGGGGTCGGCGAAATAGCCCGGGATCATGGGATTGAAGATGCCGGGGGAGTTGTATTGGGCTTCTTTGGGGGTGGCCTCGGCTTGCGTGAGGGGCAAGAGGGCTATGGTCAGGAGTATGGGAGTAAGTTTATTCATATTTATTGGAATTCTACTATCATAAAGCGCCTCTCCGAGGCTACTGAGCTATTGGATTGAGCCCCAGGCTAAAGCCTGGGGTTTCGGCACAATATCAGCTCTCCGAGCTGAGCCGGACTTCCGTAATTGCCAGAGACGGACGCACGAGCCGTGCGTCCCTACCTTTCGATGCGGAGGGCGAAGCCACCGCCGGAGGCGAGATGAAGGGGTAATTTTTTCGATAAATCCGTGGAAAAACGTTCTACCTTGTAGTCGCGGGCTTGTTTGGCGGCGTTGTCGCCGTCGCGGAAGAGAGTCACTTCATAAGTGCCTTCGGGCAGGAAGCTGAAGTCGAGCGTGTAGTCGCGGGGAGTCCAATCTGTCTGACCGGCTACATACCATCCGTCCGGAGCTTCGCGTAGGGTGACAATGTACTCTCCCATCTTGCCATCCAGAATTTTTGTAGAACTGAATACTGTTGGAATTTTTACGATGAAATCGGTGGTTTCCTGATTGTCGATATAGTTTGACGGAGAGTCGGCAAGCATTGTGAAGGGTGAATCCTGCACGATATAATTGGCTATCTGATGGCAGCGAGTGCCCTGACTCATAGGTGAGAAATAGATGGCTTTCCAATCAGCCTTGGAGGCGTTGAGCATTGCTCCGGGGGTGAAATCCACAGGACCTGCCATCATTCTTATGAAGGGGAAGGTGACGTCATACTTAGGCATATCTACCGAAGGATCACTCCATTTCATTTCTTCCATACCGAATACACTCTCATAATTCACTATGTTGGGATAAGTGCGGTTGAGTCCTGTCGGAGTGTAGAATCCGTGAAGGTCGAGCATCATACCATGACGGGCTGCTGCATCGGCAATGCGATAGGTCATTTCTACGGCTGTCTGGTCATTACGGTCAAGAAAATCCACCTTAAATCCCTTTATTCCCATTTCTGAATACTTCTTGCATGCCTCTTCAAGTTGATCGTCAAGTACATTGAAGACGGTCCAGAGCCATAGTCCAACACCTTTCTCCTTGGCGTATGCGGCGAGCATGGGGAGATCTATCTCCGGAATGGTCGCTAGCATATCTCCACTCTTGGGATCATACCATCCCTCATCGAGAATCACATATTCGATACCGTTGTCTGCGGCAAAGTCAATGAAATACTTATATGTATCATTGTTGATGCCGGCTTGGAAGTCTACACCGCGGAGTCCCCAGTCGTTCCACCATTCCCAAGCAGACTTTCCGGGCTTTATCCAAGAGGTGTCGGGCACGCGAGATGGTGAAGCAAGGGTATATACAAGATTATTTATAGGCATCTGGCGGTCGTCGGTAGTGACAGCCAAAATGCGCCAGGGGAAATTCTTCTTCCCTGGAGTCTTTGCAATAAACGATTCTTTTTCAGCGACATATTCCTGCTTCCTCCATGGATAATAGTCAGTTTTTGCAGGATAGGCTGCAAAACGCGCAGAAATAATATTTGAAACCGAGTCAGCAGTCACGAACATACCGGGATATCCTTCTACGTCACTTTCCATCAATGAAAGCTTGAGACCATCGCCATAATCTGCCACAATGGGTAGGAAAGCAAGCAACGGAGATGCAGATGAAGCGGGAGTGACGGAATAGAAATTCTGGAATGCCATAGCCTCCGGATTCTTCTCATTGGTGGAGTGAGCCATATATAATATAGGATCTCCGGCAAGACGGTAGTCAGCAGTTTCAGAATAGATTGTCTGGTCTTCCTTATTGTCTGTAGAGAATCTATATGCCACTCCATCGTCGAAGAGACGGAAAGTGACAGTCTGCCCGTTGGAAAGGCGTAGAGTCAACTCATTCCACACGGCTTCGAAGTGAGGGGTGTGATGGAAAGGGGCGGAGATCTTTTCCTTGAGGCCTTTCTTAAGTGAAGAGCTTTTGATCTTAGGATATTTCGGACTTGCGTCCTCAACACGGTGTTGCTGATCGAGGGAGATGAGGGAGGGATTCAGAAGAGGTTTGCCGTCAGCGGATAGGGAGAAGCTAAAGCCTTCTGTGTCATCAACGGTGATGGAAAGGAGGCCGGACGGGGAGGTCGCTTCAATTTTCTTCGGAGTAGCATCGGCATCTCCTATGGAAGCCGCTATGCATGCCGAAATGAAGATTGTCTGGATGGGTTTCATTGGTTATGTCGGTTAGATTTCTGGGGCAAATTCCAAAACACAAATATCAAGACCTTACCACAAAGCGCCTCTCCGAGGCTACTGAGCTTTTGTCACTAACCCCAGGCTAAAGCCTGGGGTTTCGTCACAATAACAGCTCTCCGAGCTGTCAAATCGGACTTTCAATTGGGTCATAAAACTGATCACCCCGGTTAGATTTTCTTTCTGGGTGTAAAGGTACATAAAAACTGTGGATGTTCGACGTAAAAATCGTACAAAGATGTGATAATTTTGTCTAAAACATGGATTTGGACGGATTTTTGGACGATATTTGCATAAGTTTGGACGATTGGGAGGCTCGGTTTCATTAAGGAATATTAACTTTGCACCGTATCTCACGCAATTGAATAATAAACCTGACAGATATGAAATATTTTCAAACTACATTTATGATTGGCTCGGTGATGGCAGCGGCGGCTTTGGGAGCCTGCAGCCATACTGAGACCTATGAGGCTCCGAATGCTCCGGTGAAAGAAGTTGCATTCACCAATGTGCATATCGACGACAACTTCTGGGCACCGCGTATCGAGACCAACCGCAAGGTATCTATTCCCTCGGCATTCAAGGAGTGTGAGAAGAACGGACGTTTCGACAATTTCGCGATTGCCGGCGGACTAAAAAAGGGCGAGCACCGTGGAGATTTCTCTTTCGATGACACCGACCCCTATAAGATTATAGAAGGTGCCTCTTATTCTCTCGCTGTGGAATACGATCCGAAGCTGGATGCCTACCTCGACAGCGTGATCAATCTGATTGCAGCTGCGCAGGAACCTGACGGATACCTCACCACTTGCGTCACCAACAAATGCGAACGGCTTTCCGGCTGGTGGGGCACACACCGCTGGGAAAAGATCAACAGCCATGAGCTCTACAATTCCGGGCATCTATACGAGGCAGCTGTGGCACACTATCTTGCCACCGGCAAACGCTCGCTTCTCGACGTCGCCATCAAAAACGCCGACCTCGTATGCAAGACATTCGGTTACGGTGAGGACCAGATCAAATATCCTTCCGGGCACCCGATAATAGAAATGGCGCTTGCTAAGCTATATAAGGTGACCGGCAACCAGAAATATCTCGACCAGGCCAAATACTTCGTAGAAGAGACCGGAAGACTGACCAACGGCCGCAAACCAAGCCAATATTCCCAGGACCATATTCCGATTCTCGATCAAGAGGAGATAGTGGGCCATGCAGTACGCGCCGGTTATCTCTACTCAGGCGTTGCCGACTATGCAGCCTTAGCTCAAGACAGCGCATACTTCACCGCCATCAACCGCATCTGGGACAACATGGCATCAAAGAAACTATATATCACAGGAGGTATCGGAAGCCGCGCACAGGGTGAAGGTTTCGGTCCGGAATATGAGCTTAATAACCACACTGCATACTGCGAGACCTGCGCGGCAATTGCCAATGTATATTGGAACCACCGCATGTTCCTCGCCACGGGAGATGCAAAATACGCCGACGTCTACGAGCGCGCTCTCTACAACGGAGTTCCTTCGGGCGTATCACTCTCAGGCGACAAGTTCTTCTATGATAATCCTCTTGAGAGCATGGGGCAGCACGAACGTCAGGAATGGTTCGGTTGCGCATGCTGTCCCGGCAATGTGACACGTTTCATGGCAAGCGTACCGCAATATATGTATGCAACGCAAGGAGACGACGTGCTTGTAAACCTCTATATACAGAGCTCAGCCGACATCGAGACCGACAACAACAAGTTGAAACTCGCCCAGACCACTGAATATCCATGGAACGGCAATGTCACTTTTACCGTAGATCCGGAGAATGAGTCTGAATTTGCGCTACGCCTCCGCATCCCGGGCTGGGCTGAGGATGCTCCTGTCCCCACAGACCTCTACAGCTTCACTTCTAAGCCATCCGCAAAATATGAAGTCAAAGTCAACGGCAAGAAAGCCGACATCATGACCGGCAACGGATACGCTACAGTGAAGCGCCAATGGAAGAAGGGTGACAAGGTGGAGCTCTCCCTTCCGATGGAGGTAAAGCGTGTCAAGGCCAACGACCTCGTAGCCGATGACCGTGGCAAACTTGCAATCCAGCGCGGACCCGTGATGTTTTGCCTTGAAGGTCAGGACCAGAAAGATGGTCAAGTTTTCGACAAATACCTTCCCGACGGAGTGAATTTCACAGAAAACTACGATGCAGAACTGCTGAACGGAGTAATGACTCTTACAGCTACCGGAAAGCAGATATTCGCAGACGGATCGGAGGAAGATGCCGAACTGACAGCCATCCCCTACTGCACATGGAACAACCGTGGTGCCGACCAGATGGCAGTATGGATTCCCGCAAGCAGCGACATAGCCACAGCAAAGCCCACCCCTACCCTTGCGAGCGGAGCCCAGATGTATAGCGAGCCGACGCAACTGACAAGCGACGCTCCTGCCGCCACCTCCAACCTCAACTGGGCATGGGGCTATAATGACCAATGGGAACCGAAGTCAAGCGCGGACACATCGAAGCCATACCACTACTGGTGGCTGCGTCAGGGAACTACCGAAAACGTTTGCTACCGTTTTGAAGAACCGAAGGAAGTAAGCAATGTCGACATCTACTGGCTCGCCTTCGACCATTATGACGGCGACTATGAGACCCCAGAAAGCTGGGAACTCTATTACCGCACAGCCGACAACCGCTGGGCACCGGTCCAGGCGAAGGGTGAATATGGAGTGGAACGCGACAAATACAACCACCTCGAATTCGAACCTGTCACCACTACCGACCTGAAGGTATCCGCCAAGCTGCGCGACGGCAAGAGCGGAGGGGTGATTGAGTGGAAAGTGAGTTGATCAATGATAAATGATTAATTATTAATGATTAATTATTTCATGATGCATCATGATAAATCTTGATAAAACATGATAATTCATGAATCTCCAAAGAAACAATAACAATAACCAAATAAACCTAACTATTTATGAAACCGCGAAAATTCACACCGATTTTCAGCAGGCACAATATGCTGAAACTTGCGGCTTTGGCATGCTTAGGATGCTTCGCAGGCGTCCCGGCTGCTTATGCGGAGCCCCTGCCTGTGGCAGCGCCTCAGGCAGAGACCGGAACGGTCACAGGCGTCATAACCGACAGCGAGGGAGAACTCCTGATCGGCGCGACAGTACTAGTGAAAGGCACGTCGACAGGCACTGCAACCGACATCGACGGTCGTTTCTCACTTAATGCCCCAATCGGGAGCGAGCTGCAGATCAGCTATGTCGGCTATCAGAACAAGACGATTAAAGTAGAAAAAGGGAAGCTAAACCTCGGTGACATCATACTCGCCTCAGACGCACAGCTTCTTGATGACGTAGTCGTAATCGGTTACGGCACCCAGAAGAAGGGGGACATCACCTCTGCGGTAGCTTCCGTAAAGGCAGAGGACTTTACCCAAGGCGCCATCGGCGATGCAGCAGAGCTCATCAAGGGTAAGGTGGCAGGCCTTACGATCGCCAAAGGTACCGGCGACCCTAATGCAGAATCCACAATCCGTATGCGTGGCGTCATCTCGCTCAGCGGCGGATCGACTCCTCTCGTGCTCATCGACGGTGTGGCAGGTAGCCTCAGCGACGTAGCTCCTGAAAGCATAGAATCAATTGACGTTCTGAAAGACGCATCTGCAGCCGCCATCTATGGTACACGTGGTGCAAACGGCGTCATCATCATCACCACCAAAGCTGGCGTGCGCGACCAGAAAACAAATGTCACATACGCAGGCTATGGCTCTTGGGCCTCGCTTGCGAAAAAGCATAAGTTCATGACCGCTGAGCAGGTGCGTCAGGGTATGACCAACTATACCGACCGCGGACATGACACCGACTGGCTCGACGCCGTCACACGAACAGCATTCACACACAACCACGACCTGCAGATTTCCGGTGGCAACTCCAAGACCACATACGCCGGCAACGTATCCTACCGCAAGGCCGAAGGTGTGATTCTCAATACATTCAACGAGGAGATAAAGATGAACTTCGACCTGTCTCATTGGTTTTTCAACGACATGCTTCGCGTTCATCTTAACCTGCTAAAGGGCATACACAAAGACAGCGGCTTCGACGCAGGCACAGCTGTCTACCGCCAGGCCATCATGCGCAACCCGACTGAACCCATCTACGGCGAAGACGGTCTTCCCTACGAGAACCTCGGCATCACCTACTATTACAACCCGGTAGGCCTTATCGAGCAATATGAGGGAGAAGTGAAGAGCGAGTGGAGCCGTATGGCAGGCGACCTCACCTTCGAGCCGATCAAGGGATGGCAGACGAAGGTGTTTATCTCCACCGACCGCAGCAACTCACACTCCGCCTCATTCAAGACTTCCGACCATGTAGACCATCAGGTGGACGGCTACAGTGGAGACGCATACCATGGATACGGCTACAGCCAGTCTAACCTTATCGAAATCACATCGAACTACAAGAATACCTTCAACGGAGTACACCGTCTCGACGCCCTCGTAGGCTATAGCTGGCAGGAGAACATGTATGACGGCTTCAGCGCATGGAACGCCGACTTCGGCAATGACTTCTTCAAATACAACAATCTCTATATCGGCTCTTTGCTCAAAGAAGGCAAGGCAACCATGAATAGCTATAAGAATGACAACAAGCTGATCGGCTTCTTCGGGCGTATCAGCTACGGCTATGACAA
This sequence comes from Muribaculaceae bacterium, assembly GCA_029060725.1. GTDB lineage: Bacteria > Bacteroidota > Bacteroidia > Bacteroidales > Muribaculaceae > Lepagella. Next base: position 27,287 of record JAIDTL010000056.1, read on the forward strand.
CCGCTACAACGTGTTGGTATCAGTGCGTCGCGAAGGTAGCTCAAAGTTCGGCGACAACCATAAGTGGGGTACATTCCCGTCAGTGTCAGCGGGCTGGAACGTGATGAACGAAGAGTTCTGGCGCCGTCTGCCGGTAGCAGAATGGTGGGATCAGCTTAAGGTGCGTGCCGGCTACGGAGTCACCGGTGTGATACCTTCCGAGTCTTACACTGCCCTTACAAAATACAACTTCGGCGATTACTTCTTCAACGACGGCGAATGGCAGAAAGGCCTTGTGGTTGCATCCAACCCGAATCCGGATCTGAAATGGGAAACCTCAGGTGAGCTTAACATCGGTCTTGACTGGGATATGTTCGCAGGCCGCTTCGGAGGTACTATCGACTTCTACAACAAAGAGACACGCGATATGCTCTGGTCGTATGACGTTCCGGTTCCGCCAAACCTATATTCCACTACCCTCGCCAACGTAGGCAAGATGCGCAACAGGGGTATCGAAGTAATGCTACGCGGCATACCCGTTCAGACAAGAAACTTCTCTTGGGAGACAAGCGCTACCTTCTCACACAATGCCAACAAACTCCTATCATTGTCAAACGGTCTGTATGAAACAGCAAACCAACATGAGATGGGAGGACTTGGAGAACCGATCTCACAGGCTACTCACCGTCTTGAGGTAGGGAAACCTATCGGCCACTATTTCGGCATCAAGTCGGTAGGAGTTAGCGAAAGAGGTCTCTGGCTCGTGGAAGACCCGACGGGCAAGTACTGCGGCGAACCGGGCGGAATCGTAGAACTATCAGACGACATGCTCCCTGACTCTGACATGAAGCAGGATCTCGGCTGCGGACTTCCTAAATTCTACGTAGGCTGGCACAACACTCTCCGCTACAAGAACTTCGACCTCAATATGCAGTTTACAGGCCAATTTGGATTCAAGATCCTCAACGAAGCACGTGCATACTATGAGAACAACTCCGTCAACTACAACCGACTGCAGTCAGTACTTGAGGCTCCGTACGGCGACCGCGTGCTCGCGGGCAACCAGAAGCAGACATTCGTAAGCTACTATCTCGAGAACGGTGACTTCTTCAAGATGACCAACCTCACACTCGGATATACAGTGCCTTTGAAGCAAAATAAGTTCGTGGAGTCTATCCGTGCCTATGTATCATGTGAAAATCTCTTTACCATCACAAAATACAAAGGTCTCGATCCTGAGCTAAGCAACTGGGATGCCACTGCTTCCGGTATTGAACGACGAGATAACTATCCTACCATCCGATCCTTCACAGTCGGCCTCAACATCAATTTCTAACAAGTCTTAATACGTAAGAAAGATGAAACTATATAAAAAAGCTCTTCTCTCCCTTGCGGGATTGTCAGCCGCCTGCGGGGCAGTGACTGGACTGCAGTCATGCACCGACCTTACGGAGCATCCCTACGACATCATCACAAGCGAAAGATATGAATTCACGGACGCCGATCGCGCCGCGATGTTCCTTCCAGTCTACTCTTCACTCCGCGACTTCGTGTGGGGATGGTTCGGCTTCACCGACATATCCGACATGGCATCCGACCTATGGTGTGTGCCTTACCGCATCGGTATTGGCTGGGGCGACCTTTACATTCCGACCCACAAACATACATTCCACAGCGAGATCGGCTTCTTCGATACTGCATGGGAACGCGCATACGCCGGTGTCAACGCCTGCAACACACTGCTCCGCGACGAACTGATCTGCGAATCAGACGCTTCGGTCAACGAACTCCGCGGATACCGTGCACTTTACTATTATTTCCTCTTCGATATGTTCCGCAATATCCCTCTCGACAAGGGTGAACTGCACGAAGCAGGATGGCTTCCCGAACAGGCGGCACCCCAGGAAACTTGGGACTACATAATCTCCGAACTTAAAGACATCAAGGGATCATTCAGCGACCACAGCGCACTCGGACGCTTCAATAACGCAACCGTCTGCATGCTGCTCGCTAAAATGTATCTCCAACACAACTCCTATTTCCCGGAGCAGGCAGATGAAAGCTGGTATAAGCTCTGCATCGATGAAATCGACGAAATAATGGGCATGGGCTACTCATTAGCATCATCCTATTCAGAAAACTTCGCGCTGAGCATCGCGGCATGCCCAGAAACCATCTTCGCCATTCCCTACGAAGAGGACTATGCAGGAGGCAACTACTACGCCAACCTCTGGATGTGCAACGCAGGACGCGCTACATGGAACCTCGTCAGCTGGGCAACCTCCGGTGGAGGCGCACTCCCACAGTTTATCGAAACATACGATGTTGACGACAAGCGCTACAAGGACTGCTGGATCTCAGGCCCACAGTATGATATCAACGGAGATCCAATCTATATCGACGGCGTACAGCTCAACTATACCCATGAACTCCGCTCCATCGACGTTCCCGGCTGCTACGAGCAGGAAGGGGAACGACTCGTGAAATACTATATGCAGGAGAAGTGGGGCACAAGCTACGACGACCAGGTAATCTTCCGCTATGCCGACGCACTCATGATGAAAGCAGAATGCCTTCTCCGCATCACAGGAAGCTACAAGGGAGACAACGAGAACACAGCAGCGGAGCTCGTCACACAGGTACGTATGCGTAACTTCCCGACTAACCCTGCCAAGGCTACACGTACTGTTGCCCAGCTCCGTGGAGGAAGTTGCTATCAATATGGCCATCGCGAGAATACCGCAGAAATGGATGAGCCTGACAATTGGATCATCACTAACGAAGGTGGAGCCGACATTGAGCTCGGTGGTCTTCTCGACGAACTCGCATGGGAATTTCTCGCAGAGGGACACCGCCGCCAGGACCTTATCCGCTTCATGATGAGCAACGGCTGCAACGTATGGAACGGCAAGTCCTGGTTCTGTAAGGACGGTATCAGCAATCCCGCCGACCGCCATGCCGATATCTTCCCTATACCCAAGGGAGCGGCACTTGACGGCAACCCCAAACTGAAGCAGAATCCTGGATATTCGGATGCAGTAGCAGAGTAACGTTTTACGTTGTGCGTTTTACGTTTTACGATTACATTAAAACATTCAAGAAAAGATGAAAAAATCGATATTATATATATTGGGGATGGCACTCGCGCTCGGAGCCACAAGCTGCAACAGCGATGACCCCAGCGATGCTACGGAAAAGCATGTCTACGTGGAAGGTGAGACACCTTATCTGCGTGCCAACCCAGCTGCCACCAACACAATAGCCCACACTTTCCTCGCAGCAAGAATCGACGAGCCTCTCGTGATCAGCCTCAAGGACTATGCCTCGAGCTTCCACAAGAACCTGAACATGACTGTAGACGAGACCCTCACGGCACTCGCCAACGGTGAAGTGAAGTTCTATACTATCAATACAGGTCGTCAGCGTTGGAATCTCGACGCTCCTACGTTCGGAGCAAGCGGATGGTATTACAGCACTGCAAGCATGCCCGTAGAGGCCGGAGAGAATGCAGTATTCTCCATGGAACTCGACAGCAAGGCCAAGACAGTCACCGTACATGCGGTCAACGATCCGGCAATCGGTTCGATGGCTACTCTCGACTTCGGCTTCGCCCTTGACAACGGTAAGGATTACGATGACTATGTGCGCTTTATGGTAAGCTGCTCAGTCACAGACCCGAGTACAGTCATATTTGACGCCACCATTCCCGCCGGCGCCTATAACGCCTACGGCATCAACCTCAAGGACTATGCAGAAGCGATCGAGCTTTGTATGGGCATGCCGTATGCTGACTTCGTAACCGCCATGGACAACGAGGAAATAGAGGTCTATCTCTGCGATGCAGACGGCAACTGGGTAGTCGATGCAGATGGCAACCGTCCGGACTACACTTCCGGATGGCTTGGCTATTGGCTTGATCCAGATCTGAACATCACCTATTGGAACGGAGATGGCTATCCTGCCAACCTGATGTTCCTCGAATATGGAGGCGGAGGCTTGTATAACCTCGGCAACTCGGGATCGTCGACACCCGCGGGCACACAGGCACGCGTAAGATTCGACATTGTGGCCAACGGAGATCCGGCAACGGCAGTACATTTCATAATCAACGTAACCTTCGGTTGATACGTCGGACGTTTTACGTTGGACGTTATACGAAAGTTTAGTAACAAACAGGACAAATGAAAACATCAATGAAATATACAAAGTGGCTTCTTGCCACGGCGGTACTCTGCACGACACCCGTCTTCACGTCGTGCGACAAAGATGATGACGTTGTCATCACACCGCTTCCGGAGAAATTCTCCACAGTACTTTCATCGCTAAGCGTCGACTGGAACGAGACAGAAGGAGTGGTAGACTTCGAGGCTCCGGGCAAATGGAAAGCTCAGTCCGCATGTGAATGGATCGAAGTGGATCCGACGAGTGGCACGGGGGGTGAACACCGTCTGTGGCTCTCCGTCACACCCAATCCTTATATGCTTCCCCGCACCGGAGAAATACATATAACATGCGGCGATGAATACGGAAAAATCGTAGTGACACAGGCCGGAGCACCGGCCGAGAATGTCGCTCCCGCCTCCATGTCGCTCGAGGTGCTGTCGCTTGACTACGCTACAGAAGAGCTCAGTTTCGCATCCGCTGCATCAGATATCCTCGGCAACCTCGGGCTTACGCTTGAAGAGTTCAGCAAGGGAGTGTCAGACACGGGCGACCTTGAGTTCTTCATGATAGATAAGAATGGCCAATGGGTAAGCGGGGGCACCGCAGGCACACGCTGCAGCGCATGGCTTGACAAAGACCTCAACGTGACCTGGTGGGACGGCAACGGCTACCCCTCAAACGCAGCCTTCATCGAAGTATACGGCGGTGTGGACGATAATGGAAATGTAGAGGAACCTACACTTGTTGTAGGACGCGCTCCCGGCGTGCCCGACAATCAGGAATACGACCTTAAGTTCGGCTTCACTTTTGCTAACGACCACAGCAAGTACACACTCTTCAACGTGCATGTGATCTTCGTACCGATGGACCTCAAGGGTACAATCGTGAAGACCATAGACATGACGGTCAATGTAGAAGCAAATGATGGATACACACCCACTCCGGCAGTATTTGACGCCGCTGATGTAGCCGCCGCACTCGGAGCATCGAGCATTACTCTCGCTAAAGTCGTGTCGTATGATGCCAACGGCGA
>JAIDTL010000057.1 GCA_029060725.1 Muribaculaceae bacterium
ACAATGTGGCTTTCGCAGAGGTGATGCATACCGCGCTGGCATACTGGCAGGCAGGACGTGCTGAAGAAGCGGCTAAATTACTAAAGAGCTCCATGCTCGATGGAATGTTTCTTGGCAATAGTCCCGGCAATATCGGACAGGTAAGCCATTACGATGCGGCGAGGGGGGAGTGTTACAGGGACTTTGCTGATCCTACTGCCATGATGGCGAGGGCTGTGGTGCAGGGACTGTTCGGTTTCGCGCCTGACGCACTCAACCATACTGTCACTATACGTCCGGGTTTCCCGTCAGAGTGGGATCATGCCTCGATCAAGCATCAGGACTTTTCGTTTGACTTCAAGAGAGACGGGAAAAAAGAGACGTATAAGTTCAATATCGGTCTTGATTCCGTCAGGACTGCGGAACTTATTCTTCCGGCATTGACTGATAAGGTTAAGTCGGTGAAGGTAAATGGTAAGAAATATGATTGGAAGGTTTTTGAATCTTCTATAGGTCATCCTTCTCTTGCGTTAGACATCCCTTTGGCCGGAGACATGACGGTTGATATAGAGTGGAAAGGAAAACCCTACGCTGACTCTAAGACGTATGCCACCGGACAGGATCGGTCCCGTTTCCGCGAGGTCAAGGGCGGTGACTTCACTTGGTGGGAGGAGACGGAGAGTTTTACCCACGCCAAGCCGGATGCTTCAATGCTTGGACTTGACTTGAAGGTAAGTCCTACTGATAAGTACGAGACTATAGACCTGAGCGGACTATATAACGCCAACATCACCGACATTTTCCGCAATCGGTATGAGTCACCACGGTCTCCGTATACCACTTTACAGATTCCTATACAGGGAATAGGCGAGTGGTGCCATCCCGATGACACTGCACACATTGATGACAGCGGACTCAGAAGAATGGTAGGAGAAAACGGCATAATGATGACTTCCATAGGAATACCTTTCGCGTCGGATAAAGTAGGAAAGAACATCATCTACACTTCACTCTTCGATAATTATCCCGATCGTGTGTCAGTGCCACTTAGTGGAAAAGCGAATGGAATACAACTTTTGCTTGGTGGAAGCACCAACCACATGCAGAGCTATATGGAGAATGGAATGATTAAAGTGAAATACGCAGACCGAACTGAGGAAACATTGCCGCTTATAGCTCCTTACAATTGGTGTCCTATTGAACAGGATTACTACGTCGACGGCAAGCAGTTCCGACTTGATATTCCTCGTCCTTACCGGATTACGTTTAAGGAAGGAATCGTTTCCGACAACCTTGAAGATGCTCTTGGAATCAAAGGTGTCTATGGACGCAGGGTTGACGGCGGAGCCGGCGTAATGCTCCGGATAGATCTTGATCCGACGAAAGAACTGAAGGAGTTAGAGCTTGAGACGCTTTCCAATGATGTGGTCATTGGCCTGGCGGGAGTAACTTATATTAGATGAAGTTACCTTTTGATTAAATAGGACGCGCACGGAGTGCGCTCTGTTACTAAATCACAATAGAAGGCGATTTTAGTAATAGAGGGCACTCCGTGCCCGTCACCGCGAGCAATTTGTCAACTTAAAAATTCATTAATAATCAGTTATGTTGCAAAACAGTGGTACTCCATATTTTGACCCTCAACAACCAATTGGTTTTTGGCGTAATAAACTACCTCATTGGGAACAAACCGGTAAAGTAGAATTCATTACTTTCCGACTCGACGATTCGATGCCCCAGATAATTGTAAGACAATACCGTCAACTTAAGGAGCAATTCGTAAAAGAACATCCATATCCTTGGAACACTGCCACGTATCGTTTATATGGAGAAATTATTACTAATCCTATGCAGAAATATATGGATGCTGGATACGGAAGCTGTGTCCTAAAAGACCCGGCAGTGAGACGAATACTTGTCAATGCTATTGATTTCTTCAATAATGAGAGGTTTTTATCTTGGGCTTATGTGATTATGCCAAATCATGTTCACATGCTTGCTACTCCAGCTCCCGGATATGAGCTAAGTACAACTATATCATCTGTAATGCGTTTTTCTGCAAAAAATATTAATAAATTAATAGGCAGAAAAGGCCAACTTTGGCGTGAAGAACCTTTTGATACTATAATTCGTAATCATGATCATTATCGTAATACTTTAGAATATATTAGACATAATCCTGATGGACTTCCAGTTGGTAGTTTTGAATTAGGAGGATTGGAATTCAGAAGTTTCTAAAAATAGGTTGAGACTTTGCGGGGCGCGCACGGAGTGCGCTCTGTTACTAAAGGTTTCAATGTGAGAGAACTGGTTATGACTTTGCGGGGCGCGCACGGAGTGCGCTCTATTACTAAAGGTTGCAATATGAAGCATAGGGTGGAGACTATATGGGGCACACGTAGAACAATAGAAGGCGATTTTAGTAATAGAGGGCACTCCGTGCCCGTCACCGCGAGCATATTCTAATTATTGCGTGTATCTTCTATTTAACACGAGTCATTTACTATTTAAATCGTGTCAGAGACGGTAGATGAAGGGGAGGGTGATGGTGAAGGTTGTGCCGAAGGGGCTGGTGTCAAAGGAGATGTTGCCTCCGTGCATGCTGACTATCTGGCGCGAGAGGCTGAGTCCGATGCCGGAGCCTCCGCTCTTCGTGGTGAAGAAGGGGAGGAAGATGCTGTCGGCAGCATCCGGACTTATGCCGCAACCATTATCCGCTACTGATATCATGAATCGATGGTTTGGATGGTCAGCCTTTGTTGAGACAGTAACAGAAGGATTCTCTTCAACGGCTTCAACAGCATTCTTTATCAGGTTAATCAGCACCTGCTCCATTTGATGTCGGTCGAGCTGCAACTGTATGTCAGTATCTTCTATCCTGAATTCTATGAAAGACTCTGGAAATAGTGCGTGCAAACCCTCGAAAATATCACCGATCCTGACCCATTCCAAATGCGGTTGGGAAAGTCGGGATAGTTTTCGGTAGTTTTCTACAAATTTCAGAAGTCCTTTACTGCGTCGGTTGATAGCGTTGAGAGCCAAGGCAGAATCCTCGTCGAGCTGTCGGTTGTTTTCTGTCAACATATCCGAAAGGGATATGATGGGGGAGAGGGAATTCATTATCTCATGGGTCAGTACCCTTATAAGTTTTCGCTGCGCCTCTATCTCGCTCTGCTGCACAAGAAGATTGACATTCTCGATGGAGTAGATACATACGTCAGATCCTTCAGATATGTATGATGCCATAGAGAGCTTCAGGCGTTCTTCTCGTCCATCCAAATTCAGCGTCAGAATCTTAGGCTGTCCAGGAATGAGAGCATTCAATGTTGATGCAAGGTCAGGATGCACTGCATCAAGCATCGAAAGATGAGTTATCTTGAATCCGCAAAGATTATCTACCGCTTTTTGATTCATCCATGAAACATTCCCTTCCGTATCTGCTACGATCAACGACGAGTCTACAAGATTGAGTATTGCCTCATACTGTCCATATTGTCTTTCCTGACTTATAAGTTCTTCACGAAAACCGGAAATCACATCGTTCATATCTTCGGCAAGTCTCTTTTCAGCCCCCCGCATCCTCTCCGCCGGGAAACGGAGTGAGAAATCTCGGTTGCGGATAGCTTGGAGCATGCGACGCATCCTTTCAGCTGATTTATTGCCAAACCATCCCATTACAATCCGTATTTCTCTATCTTGCGATAGAGTGTGAAACGCGTTATCCCGAGCAGCGATGCAGCCTGCGAAAGGTTTCCGTTGCTGCGGCTGATCGCTTTCATGATAGCGTCCTGCTCCAAGGCCTCCAAATTCAGTGTCTCGGGTTTCGAAGCCGGTTCTATCATTCGAGAAAACTCGAAATCGTCTGCTTCCAATACATTTCCTGATGCCATGACAATAGCACGCTCTACAACGTGCTGCAGTTCCCTGACATTGCCGGGCCATGAATGGCTGAGTAGTTTGCGCTTAGCAGAAGTTGCGATTTTTACATCCCCCAGTCTGTATCTTTGGGCTATCTGACGAGAGAAATATTCGGCGAGGAGCACAATGTCTTCTCCTCGTTCTCTAAGGGGTGGTATATGCAATTCGATGGTGTTGAGCCTATAAAGAAGATCTTGCCTGAAAGTGCCTTCCGCTACCATGCTTGCCAGATCTGCATTTGTAGCAGAAAGTATTCGCACATCAACTTTATTTACCTTTGTAGAGCCAAGACGTGAAATCTCGCGTTTCTCGATCATCGTGAGCAACTTTTGTTGGGCTCCTGGAAGCAGGTTGCCGATTTCATCGAGAAAAGCCGTGCCACCGGCAGCTGATTCCAGACGACCCGCCTTTGCCCCCTTGGCATCGGTGAAGGCACCCTTTTCATGTCCGAAAAGTTCGCTTTCAAACAGATGCTCCGGGATAGTGCCGAGATCGATGGAAATAAAGGGTTTGTTATTACGGTGGGAATGATAGTGAAGGAGATGAGCTACCACATCTTTTCCTGAACCATTTTCGCCGGTGATCAGTACATTGGCGTCGGTTGCAGCAATTTTCGCTATTTGCTTGTTGAGAAGCTGCATCTGAGGAGATTCTCCAATCAGTACCGGAGCATCCTCTGTCTTAGGTTGGGTATAAATCTCTCGTTTTTCATTCTCAAACGATGAATTTCTGCGTGTCAGGCTAAGGCGGATCGCACTCTCTACAATACCGAGGAGTTTCGCGTTGTCCCATGGTTTGGGTATGAAGTCTACAGCACCAGCCTTTATTGCTCTGACTGCTTTCTCTGTGTCAACGTATGCGGTGATGAAAAGCACCACGGCTTTGGGATTCTTCCTCAGGATAAAATCGAGCCATTGGTAACCTTCCTCCCCGCTGCTTGCATTTCGGTGGAAATTCATGTCAAGGAGAATGACATCCGGGTCGAAAGTGTCCATAAGTCTTCCGATATCCTTTGGATCAGTCAAGATACGCACACCCTCCACATGCTGTCGGAGCAGCATATTGAGCGACAACAATACATCCTCATTGTCGTCAACCACTAAAACCTTTCCTTTTTTCTCACTCATCATTTATTCATAATTACTAAGTAATCATCTATTGCACCTTCAAAATCCTTCCTAAGTTCCTCAACTGTCAAACCTTCATAAGATACCAAAGTTCCTTTGAGCCCTTGAACCTTCCCAAAAAAACATTCGTCATCATCGCTGCACTCAACAGACCCAGTAAATCCTTTATATTTCAAATACCCAATTATCATATTATTATAGTAATTTGCAATGTGTTTCTTATTATTGATAAAATCGTTGCTTTTCTTCCAAATAAGAAGACACAATATGAACTATTGGAGTATGTTTTGTTCTATAAAAAGCTCTTCCAAAAGTTTGATAACCAATTGGACCTATTATTATATCCGTTGTATTTATAGTTTCATTACAGACTGACTCTTTTTGTTGATGTTTAAATAGCGAATCAAATAATTGCCATCTGTAATTTTGAGGCAACAAGTCTTTATGATTAGAATTCAGTTCATCTGTAGAGCAAATAAATGTGAATATTGCATCTTCATTAAGTATAAACTGCTTCATTAACCATCTGCTCATTCTAAAGAAAACATTATAGTGGATAGGTTTCTCTATGTAAGCCTTGGTAATGTCAATATCTATGATTTCAACTTTGGAGAATTCCTCTGGAATATGTAAAGACTCCTGTTTATATTCATCATCACAAAAATAAAGGGCGACCAATAGATGATTGCCCTCTTTATCAGAGAATGTTTTTTTTATCGGGTCCATTAATCTTTAGAAATATGAGTCCGCAAGAAAGATTCCCTCATATTGTCAATCCGTTCTTTCTTTCTCTTTTGTGCTTTCTCTATGAAAGCGACCAATTCCTTAGATGGATTGAGTATTCGAATCGTATTTGTCGTTTCCATATTTATTATTTTAATCAATTTCTTTAGTTCTGCAAATTTAATACAATTTATCCGATTTTGCAAATGAAGTTGTTTCGACTTATTTTTTTATTAAGATTTCGTCAGCTTTGCGAGCAGATTTCGCTTCATGAAGAAGGA
>JAIDTL010000058.1 GCA_029060725.1 Muribaculaceae bacterium
GATCTTCACTCATTGATGCATTCGATCCGAAATGCCCGATCCGAAACATACTTGCCCGCTTCTCGGAGAAGTGGGGACTACTCGTGATATATACACTCACACTGAAACCCAAGACACGTTTCAATGAGCTTAGAAAAGAAATTCCCGACATCTCCGCCCGAATGCTGAGTGCGACATTAAACACACTTGTAGCAGATGGGCTTGTAGAAAGAAATTCGTATAATACTGTTCCTCCGACAGTAGAGTATTCACTCAGCCCTATCGGTCATACCCTTGTCCCATATCTGGAAAACCTGATCGGATGGGCAAAGGAATATTCTGATGAAATCATGGTCCATCGCCTTGAGACATCTTAATTAAGAAATTTTTTGCTTAAGTTGAAGATAAAAATGCCTCTTATTTTTTGCGGCTTTTGAAGAATTTTATTCGCCTGCCGATATGGCAGATGCAAAGTAGGATCATAAGTAAGCCTATCTTTCCATGAATACCTCCGACTACTGAATGAATCGATGTAATGAACCAATGGATACAGGCGATAATCCCCGTTATCAATGTCGCTAAGGAAACCCACCACAGAACGCGAGTGAACTGACTCTTGAGTTTATGAAATCTGCTGAACCAGTTACTCTTTCCGAAATGCAGGTATATATGGTAAGCCACAAAAATGAAAAAAACAATCCCTACGGCTATGTGAATCCATACAGCTGCCAGCCCTCTACTATGGGTAGCTTCCAGGTAAATGCCGGACGCGGATATAGCGGCAGTGAGGAAAAGAAGACTCCAATCGCAGGTCTTTAGTTTTGCAATCTTGTTCATAATATCAAATATGATTTTTTTGATTCAGACTGCAAAGTTAATAAAAATCTACTAATCTCCAATAATACGATGACACACCCTACAAATCCTATATTGCGATTTGTAGGGTGTGTCATTCTTAATATAATTTGGGCTGGATATCAAGTTTACTTATTATGATAGACTTTGCTGACTATCTTCCAGTCTGCTCCATCCTTTACAAGAGTGAACATGTCAGAAAATTCATTGTCGCCGAATTTTGATTCTATCCTGACCATAGCTACATCTCCTGCAACGCTGCAGTCTGCTATTTCGTATGAAGCGTTATGCGGTCCGGTCTGGTCATAATAGTCATATAACGCCTGAATAGGCACAGTAATAAGACTGTCGTTTTCAGTATATGACATAGTCGCCAATGGAGCGAAACCCAGCTTTGCAATATTACTGTCACCTTTCACAGCAGCTTCCGTATAATAACCAAGAGCCTTTTCTATCCCGGCTAACTCTTCATCAGAACAAGCAATTGCTTTCCCACACTCCTTGGATTCTCCACAGTCCTTACCACAACCTTCCTTGTCAACACATTTCGAACCTCCGCAACATGCACTCACAAATAATGTCAGAGGAATGAGTAATAAAGCTTTAATCGATCTCATTTGCTGATGGTGTTTGAGTTCTGGTTATAGGCTTTTGCTACGCATTTCCACTCGCCGTCAAGCTTCAGGAGAAGGAGGAAATCGGTGAAATCGATGCTTCCGCCCCACCCTTCTTCAAGCACACGAACTACTGCTACAGTCTCCTCGACAGCAAGCACGTCGATCCTTGCCTTGAACTCCTCGCCTGCCCCGACAGTATCAACGTTGTGGTAGAACTGCTCGATTGAACCGCGTTCAACTGTACCGTTAAGAATACCGAAAAGAACGGCATCATCAGTGAAAAGGGTCTTTGCATACTCACTATTGCCTTCGGCAACACTCTTTACGAACTTCTCCGCAGCCTTTGCCACCGCGTCATATTCCTTGATTTCGTCTCTCATATTTATAATATTTATTGAAGTTGTTTAAACTTATTTACGAATTCAAAAAAATACAATGAAGAGTTAAACCAAAGATTCTTTTTATTAATCTTCCGCCATCTTTTTGGCATCATTTGCCTCTATCATCAGTCATGATGCCCGCATCATTCCCTCTTCAAGAGATAAAACCTGCTCAAAAACCTGACGAAATCTTAATAAAAAAATAAGTCTAAACAACTTCATTTTCTGAATGCAAAATTACAATAGTAATCGCATCGAAACAAGTACCGAAAATTTATTCATATACCGAAAATTTTTTCGGTACTTGTATATTAAATAGTTATTGACTAACTTTGCAGTCAGAAATAAAAGAATATATAATTATGGCATACGAGAAGAAAATACCGGTTGACTTAGATTGCCCACTTCGACTCACTATGAGCCTTATTGAGTCAAAATGGAAATCATGCATCCTTGACGAGTTAAGAAACGGCGAGCCGCAACGGCCGAGTGAAATCCACAAATGCCTACCTGAAGCAGCACCTCGTGTTCTCGACATACAGCTTAAAGAGATGGTTGAAGATGGACTAATAGAAAAGACAATCTATCCAGAACTTCCGCCACGTTCAGAATACAGGATTACAGAACTCGGTCTTTCCCTCATCCCCATCATCGATCAAATGTTGAGTTGGGGAACAGAGCATTTCTATATCTTCGAGAAAAAATATGGAAAAAAGAATTGAGCTAAAGACTCAAAATTGTATGAATTCTTGACATAGAATTGTATGATTTTTTGACACCATTCTTACAACAATAAACAATAAACTATTAACTATCAACTTACTATGTTTTTGGCACGCTGATTGAAAATATTATCAGCGTTATGAGAAAGATTTTTACAACAATATCAATGGCTCTCGCTTTCACAGTTTCCGCTCAAGAACTGTGGAGCCTTGAGCAGTGTATGGAATACGCCGCCGATCATGCATCGTCGGTAATACAAGCAAGATGGGATGTAGCATCTGCCACTGCTAATCGAAATGAAGCATTAGCAGACTTTTTCCCTTCACTATCCGCACAAGTAGGCACTCAGTTCAGTTGGGGACGTAATATCGATCCGGAAACCAACACCTACAACGATATCACGACCTTCAACAATGGCTACGGTCTATACGCATCTCTCACACTTTTTGACGGAGGCGTTACTTTCAATCGGTATCGCCACGCCCGAAACGAAAGGAAAAGATACCTTAATGCCATTGAGATGAAGCGCGACGACAGCGCAATAGCTGCAATGATGGCTTTCGCAGATGCCCTCTATTATCAAAACTCCATTAAGATTGCAGAGGATAAGCTGGCTCAGAGCGAAGGGATGCTTACTCTGACAAAAGCACAGGAGGAATTAGGACTAAAAGGTATTCCCGAAGTAGTAGAAGCGGAAGCAAATGTCGCCAGCGACAAATATTCTTTAGTGCATCAACAAAATCTATTTGCTCAGGCAATGCTGACCTTGAGATCTGCAATGAATTTTCCGGAAGATCAATCACTTTCCATCGACACTGTCAATTATATATTCACAGGAATCATGACAAATGATAATCCGGAAAGTATTTACCTTAGGGCACTCGCTACAAATCCAAAGGCTCTGAATGCTCAGATGCAAGTAAAATCAAGTAAATATTCATACGATGTAGCTAAAGGATACTTAATGCCAAATCTAAGTCTAAATGCTGGTATCTCCACGTCTTATTTCAAAAATCTGAGTGGAAATTATTCTGCACCTTTGTTTGGCAATCAATTCCGAAACAACAGAGGTGAATATATCGCAGCCACTCTTTCCATACCAATTTTCAATGGACTCAGTAATATTTCAGGAAAGAACAGAGCCAAATACGTTTATGAACAGGCAAAGGAGCAACTCAACGAACAACAACGAATATTGCATGATGAGATCGTAGCCGCGGTAATGGATAGAGATGGATTCGCAATGGAAATAATTTCGTTGAAGACCAAAATGGAAGCGGATTCAGAAGCCTATCGCCTTAACACACGGAAATATGAGGAAGGACTGTTGTCGCTAATTGACCTTCAGCTGTCAGCAAACACGTACTACTCTTCCAGAGTGGAACTGCTTCAAAAACAAATGCTTTTCTTATTGAAGGATAAACTTGTAGAATATTATAAAGGAAACAGATTATGGATGTAAAGATAGAAAGACCTAAAGGAATTAGAGGAATTAAGCCAAAATACTGGATATATATAAGTTGTGGAATCATTGCTATTGCCTTGATAATATGGCTTGCCACGAGCGACATTGCTTCTACATATAAAGTAGAAAGGACAGGACTTAATATAGCAGACGTAAAATCGCAAAAGTTTGATGACTACGTGAGGGTAGATGGTAGAATAGAACCCATCAGTACTGTTCACATTAGTCCCGAGGAAGGTGGAATAGTAATGGAGAAAGTAGTTGAAGAAGGTTCTCAGGTGCGCAAAGGAGATGTGATCATCAGATTAAGCAATAGTAATCTTGATCTTCAGATACTTAATGCAGAGGCTGAACTTGCTGAAAAGCAAAACATACTCCGCAACACCCAAATTTCAATGGAACAGGACCGACTCAACAACCGCACCGAGCAAGTGCAACTCGACTTGGAGGTGCAAAGAAAACTACGTGCTTACCAACAGAAGAAGAAGCTTTATGATGATAAACTGATAGCCAAGGAAGATTATTTCCAGGCGAAGGAGGATTATGAAGTGGCTCTCAAGAGACAGACTCTGATAAATCAACGTCTTAACCAAGACAGTATCTACCGATTGGCACAAGTGGATCAGATGGAAGACAACCTCGCCAACATGCAGCGAAACATACAGCTGATTCGCAAGCGTAAAGACCAGATGAATGTAGTCAGCCCAATTGACGGAGAGCTGGGACTGCTTGATGTGGAGCTCGGACAAGCTATCAGTGCCGGACAAAAGATAGGGCAAATCAACGACTTAACCAACTATAAAGTGACAGGGCAAATCGACGAGCACTATCTTGACCGCGTGCATAAGGATCTTATTGCCACCTCTGCGCGCAATGACAAGGATATGAATCTGCGCCTTCGCAAAGTTTTTCCGGAAGTGAAAGAAGGCAAATTCAAAGTGGAATTCGTATTCACCGGTAAAACACCGGAAAAGATAAGAAGCGGTCAGACCTGCTATCTCAGTCTTCAGCTCGGTCAGCCTGTTGATGCAGTAGTAATACCTAAAGGGACTTTCTATTCGACAACCGGTGGGAAATGGATATTCGTGGTTGATTCTTCCGGCAAAAATGCCTACAGACGCAACATCCGCCTCGGGCGCCAGAATCCTGAATTCTACGAAGTGCTCGAAGGACTCGAACCAGGAGAGCGAGTAATCACCAACGGATACGAATCCTACGGAGATGCCACAATATTAACGATCAACGATTAACCATCAACGATTAACTATCAACGATAAATTATAAGAATAATCAATGAGACAGCTCGGAGAGCTGTAATTATGCAAAAACCACGGAGTTCACTCCGGGGAATTCAAAAAACAATACTGTAGCCTCGGAGAGGCGATTTATGGATAATATTTTAATTCTAATAAAAATATTCTGATATCATTATGAAATCGTATTTTAAATTTTTAAGCAGAAATAAGGCTTATACCTCCATTGATGTTTTTGGATTGGCAATAAGCATGATGTTTGTGGTGCTGATTGGATGTTATACTTGGCAGGAGAGCCATGTCGACAAGCAGCATTCTAAGGCTGACCGTATATACTACGTTGGCTTAAATTTCAATGGTGATAAATCTATGGGAGCTCATTGGTATCTACAGTTTCTCCTTAAGGACAAATTTCCAGAGATAGAGTCAGCCACAGGAATCTTCAGAAACAGCAGATGGCTAAATTATGATAATAAAAATATTCAGACAAATTGCTATTTTGTTGATTCAACCTTTTTTGAAATATTCGACTTTAAACTCATTCAAGGAGATCCTAAGACTGTACTTGACAATCCTTCAAATATTGTTGTAACTCAAGAATATGCCCGTAAAGTATGGGGAGAAGGTGATCCAATGGGCAAAAGCATAGTATTCAATATTGAGGAAGAGCCATTCGTGGTAACCGGTGTCATGGAACCAATGAAAAATACAGCATTCATGACATGGGATAAAAAACCTGTCGACATGCTTCTGAATTTCTCGATGATGAAGAATGTTAATAGTTCATTAGTCAACCCCAATATGGGCAATGCGACCGGATCCGACCTCATCTTACTGGCAAAAGAAGGACATGATCTGACAAAAAATAAAAAAATATATAATGATGCTCTTAAAAAAGACTATTGGATACTAAACCTACCGGAAGATAACATCAGCCTTGAACTTTTCCCATTTTCTGAATCGTATTTTTCGGCATCGACGTCAGGACATGTGAATTTCGGAGATAAAAAGATGATTAAGCTCCTTTTTAGTGTAGGTATTGTCATACTGCTTTTTGCAATAATGAACTACATCAACCTTACTGTGGCGCTTGCAGGAAAGCGTGCAAAAGAAATGGCAACACGCCGCTTGCTTGGAGAAGAACGTATTCAAATTATGTGGAGATTAATTGCGGAAAGTATCATTCTTTGTGCCTTTTCTATGCTATTGGGAATTGCTCTCGCATTTTTGATGCAACCATACGCGTCAGTGCTTCTAAAAACTCCTATTGATATTGCAGGCTGCTTCAACTTCTCTACAGCTATATTTCTAATTGTCATACTTTTAATAATGGGTGTCTCATCGGGGATAATACCTGCACTGTTGCTTTCTTCAATGAAACCTATAGAAGCCGTAAAAGGAGCTTACCGTAGGAAATCAAATATGATTTTTGGAAAGATCTTCATTGTGATACAGAACATTACTACGATTGTGATGATAGCATGTGCATTGGTAATGTATCTTCAAGTGCGACATCTGATTGAAGCTCCACTTGGATATAATCCTGAAGGTATAATCAGTATACCTTTTCAATATACAGAAAACAAACAAAAAGACGCGTTACTATTCAAAGAAGAACTTCTCAAACTCAGTTGCGTTGAAAATGTCAGCTTTTCAGCAGGTCAACCACATAATAGAGGAAACAACAACACTTTTACATGGGAAGGACGAACAATATCCTTTCAAGAATTTGTAGTGGACTCTGTGTTTATGGATTTATTTGGATTGAAAATTAAGAAAGACAATAAAACTGCTTCGACCCCAAAACACTTTTTAAATTCCCAAGCGATATACGAACTCGGTCTTGATGAAAATGCAACAGATTATCCGAGTTTTGGCGAGAGCCGACCTATTTCAGGCATCGTCGAAGACTTCAAGATAGGTAATGTTTTGACCTATCAACATCCCGTGAGAATAATAGTTGCGCCACTATTTGCCGACTCTCGTTTTGACCCTTGGGACGTAAATATAAAGACGACAGGAGATCCTCGGCAAGCACTTGAACAAATCAAAAAAGTGTTTGAAAACGTATATTCAAATGATTTTTCAGATTTAGTGTTTGAGAAACCATATATTAGCCAGCAAATAGAAGAGGATTTCGATTATCAGAATCGTTTATCTATAATTCTCACAATATTCGCACTTATTGCTATAATGATTTCAATGCTTGGGCTTATGGCTATGAGTACATACTACGTTCGCCAACGCGCCGCCGACATTGCAGTCCACAAAGTAATGGGTGGCACAAACAAAGAAGTATTGAATATGCTAATAAAACCATTTATGATGTACGTTATCATTGCTGCAGCAATCTCGATTCCTATCATCTATTATGTGATGAACGATTGGCTTTCACAATTTAGCTATCGCATTTCAATTCACTGGTGGATATACGCAATAGCCTCCCTTCTCGCCATCATTATATGTTTTGCGTCAGTTGTGATCCAATGCCATAAAGCAGCCAACACCAACCCTATCAATTCACTCAAATAATTAATCGATTAAACATATAACACATGATACAGATAGAAAACCTTACCAAGACATTCCGCACTGATGAAGTAGAGACATTAGCACTCCGTGGAATCTCCCTAAATATCAACAAAGGAGAATTTGTAGGCATTATGGGTCCTTCCGGTTGCGGAAAATCAACGCTTCTCAATATCCTCGGACTCCTTGACAATCCCACAGAGGGCAAGTACACTCTCAACGGTACAGAAGTAACCAATCTGAAGGAAAAGGACCGCACTGCTTTCCGTAAGGGGAAAATCGGATTCGTTTTTCAGAATTTCAATCTTATAGACGAACTGAACATCGAGGAAAATGTAGAACTCCCCCTCAAATATCTCAAGGTTGGAGCCAATGAGAGAAAAATGAGGGTTAAAGAAGCTCTAAAACGCATGAACATCGAGCATCGTGCTAAGCATTTTCCTCAGCAACTGTCGGGTGGTCAGCAACAACGCGCTGCGATTGCTCGCGCAGTCGTGACGAGGCCCGAGCTTATCTTGGCAGACGAACCTACCGGAAATCTTGACTCAGTCAATGGCAAGGAGGTGATGGAGCTTCTTACCGAACTTAATCGGGAAGGTTCCACAATCGTAATGGTAACCCACTCTCAACATGATGCTGCCTTTACTCATCGAGTAATTAATCTTTTCGATGGTAAAGTAGTAGAAAAAACACAACTATAATTGAATTAATGCATAATTCATAATGCATAATATTTGCTACGATAATTTACTCGAAAATATCTATCAAATGCAAATAATTATGCATTATGACTTGCTTTAATTTGTACGAAGTCAATTATTCATTATCAACACTTTCTAAACTGCAAAACTTTTTGTAAATTTGCATCATGAAGAAGACTCTGCTTATTGTAGACGATAATAAGGACGTGCTTTCAGCAGTCAAGATGCTGATGCGCGCAAAAGTTGACGAGGTTATCACCGAGTCAAATCCATCGTCTATACCTGTTCTGCTTCAAAAGCACAAACCACAAGTAGTGCTTCTTGACATGAATTTTCGAGCAACCATCAACACCGGCAATGAGGGTCTTTTTTGGCTTAGAGAAATAAAACGTATGTCTCCGGAGACATCAGTCGTACTCTTTACTGCATACGCTGATGTTGCGCTCGCTGTAGAAGGTATGAAGATTGGAGCTTCGGATTTCATTGTGAAACCTTTTGACAATACAAATCTTTCTGAAACGCTCCTCAATGCCTTTGGCAGTAAAAAGAAAAATACACAAAGAAATTCATCGAGCCCCCAGATGCTTTGGGGTGAATCTCCGGAAATGCAACGAGTACGCAAGCTCGTAGAAAAAGTGGCACCAACGGATGCCAACATACTCATAACCGGAGAAAACGGTACAGGTAAGGATCTATTGGCAAGAGAAATCCATCGTCTGTCAAACAGATCATCCGGTCCCATAGAAATTGTTGACATGGGGGCCGTCATTGAAACTCTGTTTGAGAGTGAACTTTATGGTCATGCAAAAGGGGCATTCACAGATGCTAAAGCAGACAGAGCCGGAAAATTCGAAACTGCACACGGAGGCACATTATTTCTTGACGAAATAGGAAATATTCCTTACCACCTCCAAGCCAAACTTCTCACATCTCTGCAACAGAGAAAAATAATAAGGGTCGGAACTAATACCCCACGAGACATTGACATAAGGCTTATATGTGCTACAAACCGCAATCTACAGCAAATGGTGGCTGAAGGAGACTTCCGCCAAGACCTCTTTTATCGCATCAATACGGTGACTATCGAACTGCCACCGCTCAGAAATAGACCTGAAGACATACCGGCACTCGTAGAAATGTTTGTAAAAAAATATGCAGGTATATATTCCAAACCTGAAGCCAAAGTTACAGAGGATGCAATGAAGAGAATTTGCTCACAGTCATGGCCCGGAAATATCAGGCAACTGGAGCATACCGTAGAGAAAGCCCTAATTTTGTCAGATAGAGTCACTCTTGGCATTCAAGATTTTGACCTACATGAATCCCCAAATCCAGCAACAGATCAATCTACGACTCTTGAATCAATGGAGCGAAACGCAATAACATCGGCAATAAAAATACACGGGGGCAATATGTCGGAAGTGGCAAGACATCTTGGAATAACCAGGCAGACTTTATATAATAAATTGCGTAAGTATGGCCTCTGATTTAAAGCGAAAATGGCATGTGATGCCGTTGATATGGATAATATTGACGGTACTTTTGGCTATTGGAGCCGGTTATTCTCTCGCTCTTGGCAAAAATTGGTGGATTCTTTTGATTATTGGTTCTATTTGTTGCGTCTGCATGATATTCAGAAATATAAAGCATTTCAGCAAGAAGATGCGTTATGTCATGGAAGCTACGCTCAACAGAGATTTCTCATATAAATTCCCTACAAGTGAAGTAAACGAGGAAGAACGAGAAACCAACGAGATACTCAACCGGATAGTAGAACATCTGGAACATTTGACTCATGAAGCAAGCCAAAATGAGACATTCTTAAGGCGTGTAATAAATATCACTGACATTGGCCTGGCTTTGGCTGATGCAAAAGGGAATATTATCTTACAGAATGAAGCAACACTACGCTTGCTAAATCGAAAAGCCCTTACACATATTTGTCAGATACCACTGCAGACTGATACAGATTTAGATATAAAAAAAGGCAATGTATCGGTCAATGAAAAGAGCTTTACTCTCTTGACCATCTCAGACCTTAGCCGACAAATGCAAGCAGTAGAAGTAGAATCTTGGGAGAAACTAACAAGAGTCCTTACCCATGAAATCATGAACTCACTCACTCCTATTCAATCAATAGCTGAGAACATGAGTGGCAAGACTTCAAACAAGGAGGTAACAGAGGCTTTGGCTACAATTTCATCGAGTAGCCGCTCACTGATGCAATTTGTAAAGAATTTCAGGGAATTCAGCATTTTGCCTGAGGCAAGGTTGAAGGCTTTGTATCTCAAACCTCTTTTGGAATCAAGTATAAAAATAGCTGAAAGTTATATAAAAGAAAAGCATGTAAGTATACGACTCACATGCTTTCCTCCGGAATTAATGGTCTATACAGATGAGGCTCTTTTGAGTCGTGTGCTTATCAATATCCTCAAGAATGCCATAGAAGCAAATCCCCAAAATATCTCTATTGAAGCAGATGAAAAGGCTGACGAATCAGTTGAGATACGTATCTCAAACGATGGTGAGCTAATCTCAGAAGAAACAGCTGAGCACATTTTCACGCCATTCTTCACGACTCGCCCCTCCGGCAGCGGAATCGGGCTCAGCCTATCACGCCGTATCATCACTCATCTTGGTGGCACATTGTCATTAAAGACCCAACCCACAACCTGCTTCACAGTACGATTATAAGTAGGAATGCATAATTCATAATGCATAATTCATAATTGTCAGTCTCTGAAATTCAGCTTATAAAACCTTTATGATAGAGACCAGTTACTTAAAAGAAAAGGACGCACGATCCGTGCGTCTCTACAAGAAAGTTACATAGAATAAGAATTATGCATTATGAATTATGAATTATGAATTTCATATTACTGGTTAAACTGCCAGCTGTCAAATTCCATCAAGTCGTTGCCATCACCGGCAAACACAAAATACAAATCATGAATGCCATCACGCTTCTTTATCTTGCATCCCGTTTCTTTCCAATCATTACCGGAAGCACAATCCACTATGCCAAGAAGTTCACCGTTAGGAGCATCCAGACGCACTTCGATCTTTGATCCCGGTTTCCCTTTTCTGACACGGGCGTTGAAAGACTTTGCACCTTCGCCAAAATTGACTTCTCTTACCTTAATCCAATCACCCGGATCTACATTATTGACATATACACAATGGATGTTGTCATATCCAATACCTATACCCTCTTCCCAGGCTATAGTCTCACCTTGCTGGCGCACGTAAGGATTCAATGGGTCAACACTTTTCAGCACTCCCCTCTTGTCATGATGGATGTAAGGTATAGATCCATCTTCATTAAAGTCGAATGGCACTACGCTTGCAGTGCGACGGCGGCTATGAGATTCCGGAAGTCCTTCATCCATATAGAAGAAATACCACTGTCCTTTATATTCACACATGCCGGTATGATTGCCCATACCTCCATGTTCGAAAGCACGCATGATCTGTCCGCCATATTTCCACGGTCCAAGTGGCGAATCAGCCCAAGCCCAGTCCGTAGCTTCCGGACAGAATGAAGCGTATGCGAGATAATACTTGTCTCCTCTTTTCGTAAACCACGGTGCTTCCTCATAATCCGGACCAAATGCCTCCTTGTCTTTGATCTCAAATACCTTGATATCTCCATCCCTGCTGATCATATCCTCATTAAGCTTGACAGCATAAAGAGCATTATTTCCCCAATATAAGTAAGCCTGACCATCGTCGTCTATAAAGACGGTTGGATCGATATCTTCCCATCCGTGTCCTCCATAATTGGTTTCATCGGGATAGGTAAGTTGGTTTTTCCCACCGAGCGGATTGACAAACGGACCGTATGGTGAGTCAGAAACAAGAACAGGGACTCCGCTCGTAGAGGGATAGAAATAGAATTTTCCGTTGCGATAAGCCATCTGTGAAGCATTTGCGTTCTCATGCTCACCAAACATTTCCTTTGCATTGAATATTGGAGCATGGTGAGTCCAGTTTACCATATCTGTCGTGGCAAAAACGAGATAGTCTTTCATGACAAACTGATTGGGAGTAGCTTCCATCTCATCATGTCCGGTAATGAGATAAAGTGTATCTCCGACGACAAGCGGAGCGGGATCCGGTGTAAATTCTGTCTGAGATATTGGATTCTGTGCACTTGCTGTAATGCAAGCAGAAACTGATGTCAGACAAATCATGCTTTTAAGAAAGCATTTGATTGTTTTTTCTTTCATGATTATTTAGTTTGATTTATGATTATTCTGCCGAAAGAGTGAATGAAAAAGAATGAGGGGCATTTCCAGGGATAGTATATTGATCAAGTGTAGGCTGTCCCCATGTATCGACACCACCGACTCCATGTACAGTCTGATCAATATTAACGTTCACAAATTCTCTCCTCTTTAGCTCATGAGGATGGTTTGCAGTCCTCAGATCCTCTTCACCGTAATCCCATGCGCGGATGCAAAGAGGCTCTGCATTAGCTTCTATACGAATATTCTTTTCTCCATCTTCGGATTTAAGGGACAGATTGTAGACATCACATCTGTTTCCGTTATCTTGAGGTTTGATGTAATCATGTTGATAGTCAGATAGAGGCATTGAATAATGCCCAATATAGTAACCGTGTTTCCTATCCGGATAGTTCTCCCACGGTCCTCTTCCGAGATAATCAACCTGACTCATTTCTTTAGGAAGCCTCATGCGCATTCCGAACTTGGGCATTAGAGGAATAGTATCAGATAGTGGTTTATAGTCGACTACAACATTGATACTTCCGGTGCCATCTATGTTATAAACAAGATCATAATCTGCTCCTACAGGAAGGCTCATGCTTGCTTTCACCACTACGCTACCATCTGTCTTCTCAGTTTTAATGTCCTTGACTATACGATTTGATGCCACATCCTCCCATACAGTCATTTTTTCCCTATAATAACTGTTTTGACTCTGATTATCATTGACGGGCTTCCAGAAATAAGGTTCCAATGGTGCATGAAGCTGTTCTTTTCCTCCCTTTAGCCAGGAAGCAATTGCTCCGGTCTCATCTATCGTAATCTCACTGTCATCAGTTTTTACAAAGATTTTGCCATTTTTACGTGTCACTTTAGGGGTCTTGCCGGAAGATGATGATTTGCTTGACTGATATGGAGCAAGCTCAAACTGATCTGAAGCTACTACATGGCCCTTTTCAGCCCAAAGCTTTGAATCTTTCAGGCAAGCATAAACATTAAGCCACACTCCAGAGTCATCTTTAGCATAATCAGGTATCTTAATTTTATTATTTTCCAATTTAAGCATCCCTTCTTCGGTCTTGTCTCCACCTGTCAAGATTTCATAGCGATAATTATATGCATCAAGAGGAGTGAAGCTGTCATGATTCACAAGCGTCAACCAATCACCATCCCTTTCAAACCATATCGGTTGATATATTTGTCTTACTTCATAGAAGTGAGGATTGGGCACCCTGTCAGGACCAATCAGACCATTGATGCAGAAATTAGCGTCATTGGGTCGGTCGCCAAAATCCCCACCGTATGCCCAGAATTCATCATTCCCCAAACTCAAGTTTGATGAAGGTCGCAGTGAAGAGCCGTCAATCGGTTTTGCTATGCCCTGATCCACCCAATCCCAAATGGCAGCTCCTGCTATAGAAGGATCGGAATAGATGACATCCCAGTATTCCTTTAAATTACCCACAGAATTTCCCATAGCATGAGAATATTCGCGTGCAATATATGGTTTGTTGGAAATTTCACGCGCATTTACTCTCATCATTTCAGGAGTCGGATATCCTTCATCATGGAGTGCTGAATAGCGAGGATGACAGTCATAGAAAGGGAGTCTTGATGAATCCATGGCAACGATGGTGTCGTACATGGCTTGGATGTTAGGACCAACTCCACCTTCATTGCCAAGGCTCCACAATATTACACATGGATGATTCCGATCGCGAGATACGAGAGAGACAGCCCGATCCACATGGGCATCTCTCCATTCCGGATCATGCCCCATCTCCTCATTAGCATATCCATAGCCGTGGCTTTCCTGACAAGCCTCATCCATGACATAAATACCGTATCGGTCGCAAAGTTCATAGAGAATCGGACGGTCAGGATAGTGAGAAGTGCGAAGGAAATTGATATTAGCCTGCTTCATCATGCGTATGTCGTGCTCTATCGTAGCATCATCAACCCAGCGTCCTGTGCGAGGATGATGGTCGTGTCGGTTTACTCCCCTCAACTTGACATTTTTTCCATTGATCTTGAAAATCTCTCCATCTGTCTCAACTTTTTTCACTCCAAGATGCCAGTTATAGTTCTGTAGCAAATCTCCATCCTTATCTTTCAAAGAAATGATATAGGGATATAGATCCGGAGTCTCTGCCGACCACAGCATAGGCTTCTCCATATTATAATCGAGACATACATCTACAGTATCACCCGGCATGATATCTACCGGACCGCTTTTTATCTTCTTGCCATCAATTTCGAAAGTGACTGAGGCATCCTTTTCCTTTTTATTGCCTGTATTGCATAGACTCACCGTAGCCTT
Organism: Muribaculaceae bacterium; assembly: GCA_029060725.1. Taxonomy (GTDB): domain Bacteria; phylum Bacteroidota; class Bacteroidia; order Bacteroidales; family Muribaculaceae; genus Lepagella. The sequence goes on from JAIDTL010000058.1 coordinate 15,052, forward strand.
GACTGAAGCCTTTGAAAAATCCTCGTTAAGACTTGAGTCAACTTTAAAATCTGCAATATGCACTTTTGGACGCACTATCAGACTCACCGGACGGAAAATTCCACTCAGTCGCCACATATCCTGATCTTCAAGATAGCTGCCGTCACTCCATCTGTAAACCTCAACCGCGAGACGATTCTTGCCTTGACGAATGAACGACGTGACATCAAACTCTGCCGGAGACATTGAATTCTGGCTATAGCCCACTTTCTCCCCGTTTACCCACACATACATTGCAGATTTAACCCCCTCGAAACTCAAAGTGACGTTTTTATCGAGCATTTCAGGAGTAACTTCAAATTCTGTCACATAACTTCCTACCGGATTACGATGGTCGAAGGCATACCAATCCTTAGGAGGTTCGGATGTAACGCTCGGTCTATTTCTTTGAAATGGATAAGCTATATTGATATATATAGGTTTTCCGAAATTTTGCATCTGCCAGCTTCCGGGCACAGCAATGTTATTCCAATTGCTTACATCAAATCCTTCTGCTTCAAATCCAATTGGTCTGCTTTCAGGATTAGGAGACCAAAAGAATTTCCAAACCCCATTAAGACTGACTACATCCGTGCGTTTGCCAACTTCAGATGGCAATCCAAGAGTGACATGATAAGGAAGTTTGTTGATGCCTAAAACATGAGGATTTTCCCAATCATGATTATCATTTGCCATACTTGCTAAAGAAGTTGAAAGGAGAACTATTAATAAATATTTATCAAAATTCATAAGAATAATATTTAAGATTTAAATAATTAACTCAATTTTCGTGAGCTCTAAAAATCTCAGCAAAGACCCCAGAGCTGCAGAGTTTCAAATGCATTATCATCTCGCTCACAGAGTCTAATAATTATGCATTGAGCATTATGAATTATGAATTATTCATAAAGTATCTCCACGTCGGAATAAGCCATGTGCACACCTTCTGAAAGACGATCTGCCTCTATCCGAAGCACCGATGCCTTGATCGGATCAAATTTGACGGTCTGCCATATAGGATTATTGACTATATTCGAAAACTCTCCGGAAGCAACCTTCGTCCAGTTGCTCCAATCTGTTGTGGCATAAACCGAATAATGAGTCACAGTCCCTTCTTTAGAAAGTGTCGGAGGCAGATAACGTATGCCGGACACGGTTTTCTCTCCCCCTAACTCTATAGCCATCTGCTTGGGAGACATATAAAAAATTCTGAGATCAGAACATTTCTTTTCGCCCGAATCAGGGATATCTGCAGTCAGCTCCGGAGCATTATAAATAGACAATCCTGATATAAGAGGTACTGCTTTGCTATCAGTCACCTTAAAACGAATTTTATCTGCTGTTACGGTTGGGAAACACACTATTCGTTTGCGACCTATTGTAGTCAGTTTTCCATCCTCAGTCAAAGCGTCTTTCAATGGAATCCAGTTCCCGTCACAAAAGGCTTCAATTTCCCATGCCTTGACTCGCTGTCCAAGAGGTATATATTCCTCCGCAACAAACCTATTGAAAGTAACAGGCTCATCAAATGACAGCACCACTTCGCCCACATTGGCCCCATCTTTTGGACTCCAATATGTATTTCTTACTCCATCATTAATCTCCGGATGATCAGTTTTTGCCTTTTTTGCCAAGTCTTCCTTAAAGACTTCTTTTACCATTCTTGCAAAAGCTGCACCACGCACGCTATCTGTAGGATGAATCCTGCCATTTGGCATAATCGGGAAATTTAGAAGCAATGTAGAGTTTCTTCCCACTGACTTATAATATGTGTCCATAAGTTTGGAAAGACTCTTCACATTCTCATCTTCTGTAGTATGATAAAACCAACCGGGACGAATACTTGTATTAGTCTCACCGGGAACCCAAGAGTCGCCATTCTCCAATCCGAAATGCAGCATTCCCCAATCTACTTCTCCATCCTTATTGAGAAGACTCCAATTTGTAGCTCCTACCTCGCCTGCCTCAGTTCCTACCCAGCGCAAGTCTCCACGGTCACTGCCGTCGTTCCATATCAGGCAGTTGGGCTGGATGCGTCGTATCATATTGTATGTCTCAGGCCATTTATAATATGTAGTGCGATCTATCTTGCGGATTTCATTTGCGCCTCCATACCAGCCGTCGCCTCCATTTGCGCCGTCAAACCAAACTTCAAATACATCTCCGTAATTTGTAAGAAGCTCATTGAGCTGATTCTTGAAGTAAGTCACATATTCATCCCTGCCATATTCAGGATGATTTCGGTCCCAAGGAGAAAGATAAATGGCAAACTTCAATCCCTCTTCTCGACAGGCATCGGCCAGCTCCCTGACTACATCACCTTTTCCCTCTTTCCAAGGGGAATTCTTGACCGAATATTCTGTAAATGCCGAAGGCCACATACAAAATCCGCAATGATGCTTGGCAGTAAAGATTATCCCTTTCATGCCTGCATCTTTACATACCTTTACCCATTGCTTCACATCAAGATCTGATGGATTGAAAAGCTCCGGACTTTCGTCACCATATCCCCATTCCTGATCCGTGTATGTATTCAGTGAATAATGTATGAAGGCATACGTCTCCATATCCTGCCATTTTTGCTGATTTTCAGATGGTGTCGGACCAAATGCCTTTGGAGTTTTTGAAACACCAATCTCCGTTAGTTCGATTGGCAGGATTTTTCCATCTTCATCAAAATAAAGAGGTTCGACACACACTTGCCTCCGGCAATCACCTCCCGGTGCTCCATCAAGCATATATGAACCATCGTGATAAAAGAGATACCATTTGCCATTGAATTCATTGACCGACGGGTGAATTGTAAAACCGAATTTTGCCGGTCCTGTAATAAGACCTCCGTATGTCCATGGTCCGGTGATATTGTCAGCCATTGAGTAAGCAAGTTGCTCAGGTTGCACTCCGGGCGCATCTGCTGCGTATACATTATAATATTTGCCGTTACGCTTGAAAAGCCATGGTCCTTCCGAAACATTACGTACTCCCATGTGCATCACATCACCTTCAAGTTCTATCATATTATCCTTCAATCGCGAGAGATAGAAGTCACCGTTGCCCCATGCTATCCAAGCCTGACCATCATCGTCGATCAACACTGTCGGATCGATATCTGCATTCCATCTGTGGGAATCGGGAGTCATGTCATCAGTGATGAGTGGATCGCGGTCAAGTCTTGCCGGGATATATGGACCGAGAGGATTGTCCGCTACAGCCACATCTATAGCATGACGCCCATTCCGCATATCATCAAGAGTGACATAATAATAATACTTCCCGTTTCTCTCCACTACCTGACCAGCCCAAGCCCCATTAGGATTAGCGTAAGGGAAATCTGACGCCTTAAGCACTACCCCATGGCATTCCCAGTTTTTCATATCCTTGGTGGAATAAGCCACCCAATGTGGCATTGTAAACCAACCGCCGGGCGATGCACAATCCTCTCCTACAAAGGCGTACAATCGGTCGCCTATTACTGTACAGGCAGGATCTGCAGTATATCTGTCTGTGAAAATGGGATTTTCTCCGGCAAGATGTTGACGTCCGGATCCTGATATAGATAGATTTCTTAAGGCTCCTTTTCTGACTTGAAGAGAATTTGGGAACCCCCCGGGATAACCTCTTCCAATTACCCAACGGCTTGCCATTGCCGGCATTACAGGGCCTGCATACTCCAAAGTTGATTCTTCCCATTTATTACCATCCGTAGATACCGACAAACTTAGCGAGGAATTCTTTAAGTCTTGGTCTGCTGCTCCTTTCACCCTGACTTTAATCCATTCCCCGGGTTTTATCTTATCTCCGGCAAATATCCGATGCTCTTTTCCATCGGAATCTGTTATCTCTGCGAAAATGCGTTCCAAAGTCGGATCAAAGCCAACCATTATTCCGGAGGCATCGTTATAGCGTGTCCCTTCCTTGCAGACGAATACCTGTTCCGTCAGATTCGTATTGACTTGGACATCGAATGTCATGTCGAAAAATTTTCTGAAATCTGCATAAAACAGACTTGTCTTAGGGTCGGTAAAAAATTCATTACAGTCAAGAGTAAGGATGGTATCAGTGTTCTCGATTCCAAAATCCTTAAAATTTCCTTTTATCATCGGGTGCTCCCCATCCGCAATCTTTACAATCGGAGACTGAGCGTGGCTACATATTGAGATCGCAAAAATCAAAGCGGAAAACACAAATGTCTTTTTCTTCATTTGATATTAGATTTGTTAAAATGCAAAATTAACAAAAATCCGTCAAATCCCGATTATCCCACTCTCCCATTTCCGTAAGTTTTCGTAACATGTACTCAAATATGTTGCAACTACAGTCGTTGGAATCAGTGACGATATAAAAAATGAGTTGCTATTACAAATTCTTATCTTTCCATCACATATATTGCCTCCTTCCATTTTTATAATAAGAACTATTTTATTAACTTTGCAATTCAAAATACCACAATTTAATATTCCATGAAAAAGATTCTTACAGTCATGATAGCTTTTATTATCATGATGCCTTTGACCGCAAAAAGAAGCGAGCAAAACTTTATCATTGCTGACAATGGTAATGTTGCTCCGATTGTAGTGGCTGGAAATGACTGGCCCGGAGTGCGTAGGGCAGCCTCCGACCTTGCAGACGACATTGGTAAAGTCACCGGAGTAAAATCGGCGGTCTATCCTAACAGTCCAATAAAAAAAGGTAGCATTATTGCCGGAACTATCGGTAAAAGTAAACTTATCGATTCCCTTATAGAAAAAGGAAAACTTGATGTGGATTCTGTAAAAGGACAATGGGAGTCGTACGTAACAGATGTAGTCGATGGAAATCTAATCATCGCCGGAAGTGACAAACGCGGCACAATCTACGGAATCTACGATATTAGCAAATATATAGGGGTCTCCCCTTGGTATTATTGGGCTGATGTGCCGGCGGCTCATAAAGATAGACTGGAATATAATGAAGGCAGAGTGGTGCAACCATCTCCAAAAGTGAAATATCGAGGAATATTTATCAATGATGAATGGCCGTCATTCGGCGGATGGTGTGTCAACCGACACGGAGGTGTCAACTCAAAGGCATACGCTACAATGTTTGAACTTTTGCTCCGCTTAAAAGCCAACTATCTTTGGCCTGCTATGTGGGATACAGCTTTCAATGAAGATGATCCGGAGTGTCCGCGACTTGCTGATGAGTATGGCATAGTGATGGGCACAAGCCATCACGAACCTATGATGAGGGCACACAAGGAATATACGCGTAGGAAAGAGGAAATCGGTGCTTGGGACTATAAATCAAATCCTGAAAGAATTGAAAAGTTCTTTAGAGAGGGTATGGAACGCAATAAGGATTATGACAACATTGTCACTATCGGCATGCGAGGAGATGGCGACGTCGCTATGGGAAAGGGAGACGACACTGACAATATGGAGACACTTCGAAACGTAATTAATGCACAGCGCAATATTCTTTCAGACATCTATGGCAAGCCTGATTCTGTGCCGCAACTGTGGGCTATCTTCACGGAAGTGCAAAGATATTACGATGCTGGATTCAATGTTCCGGAAGACGTAACCCTTCTTTTCTGTGACAATAACTGGGGATACATTCGGCGTACTGCGCCGAAAGAAGAACAAGTAAGAAAAGGGGGCTTTGGAATGTACTACCACATCGATATGAATGGAGGTCCTTGGAACGACCGATGGATAAACACCTCTCCTCTTCCAAAGCTACGTGAGCAACTTAATTTGGCTTATCAATCCGGAATAGACAGGATTTGGATCATAAATGTCGGAGACCTAAAACCAAAGGAATTGCCCATTGATTTCATCATGGACTATGCTTGGAATCCTGATGCAATAGCACCCGGCGATGAAAAAGAGTGGCTCAGGGAATGGGCTGCAGAAACTTTTGGAGAAAACCTTGCTGACGACATAGCGGATGTACTTGCCAAATATCCTAAATATAATCTGTGGAGAAAACCGGAAGTGCAGACTGCAGGTATTTTCAGCGTAGAAAACTACATTGAAGCTGAACGCACGGACTCCCTTTGGGTTGCTCTTGAAGAGAAAGTTGAGAATATAAATAAAAGAATCCCGGAAGGGATGAAAGATGCCTTCTATCAGCTCGTATATTATCCTGCCATCGCATCTTCAGGAGTCGCAAGATTATATCTCGCTGCTGAACAGAACCGCCATTATGCTGCAAAAGGAGACTCCCGGGCAAATGTATATGCAGATAAGGTCAAGCAACTCTTTGCAAGGGATGCAGAACTTACCCGATATTACAACAATTCTATCAGCAATGGAAAATGGAAAGGGATGATGCAGGATAAGCATATCGGGTATACCCAATGGTTTATGCCTGACGACAATATCATGCCTGAAGTGACGTATGTGGATAATGCATCAACAGCAATTCCTTGTGAATTAGAGACCTCAGTAACGGAATATTCTATTCCTGCCATCAAATATAGCAGAAAGTCAGGCTCTGATGGAGTCAACTGGATATTACTTCCCGATCTTGGAAGAGGAGAAGGATGTATGGGAATAGATAATGTCACAGCTTCATCTGTAGCAAACGGAAGCATAGCCCCAACTTTAGAATATGACATAGAAGTTGAAGATGGCGACAGCATAAAGATAGCCATAGCTATTCTTCCTACACAAGACGTCGATCCAGCTCGTGGACTTAGATTGGGAGTTCAACTTGATGAAGGGCTCACCGAAGTTATAGACGCTCGCCGAGGTCTTGTTGATACTTTTGACGAGTACACTCCTGCCAATCTGAAGAATTCAAAAAAGCTTAAGCCGCTGCCTCCTCACGGCAAAATGGCTCTTAACGGATATGGAAAGGGAATGCGAAATGAAGTGTTCGACAATCTTCGTTGGCTCGATGTCTCATTTCCTATAGCTGACACTGGCAAACATACACTGAAAATAAAGATGATAGATCCGGAAATAGTAGTGGAACGCATCGTGATAAATCCTGACGATTCACGCTACAGCTACTTTGGACCCCCGGAAAAGAAATGATGTTTGTCATAAATCTTTAATAAAATGGTAATGGATTTTGGAGAACTAAACGGAGTTTTTTATCGTTTTATCATCGAAAGAGAAACCTTAGGTTTCCAGATAAATAATTATTAACTCTAAAGTCTCTTAATTATGGCAGCACTGAACATACCTCTGATCTCCTGGTGCATCATCGTAGCAGCGATGACAGTCTTCATCTCGGTAAGACTTTTCCATAAGAGTCATAATCCGGCGCCTCAGCAAAAAATGGTAGCTAAAAGAGATAAGTTAATGAAAAATGTCAAATATTGATATTTCATCCGCTCAGTCAGAGGCACTCCCTGAATGCGAAATAGGGGAAAATGCTTCTCTTAAAGAGATTTGTCTATTTCTCTCAGAATATTCGGCGTGGCTCCTCGGAAGTGGGGCCACGTCTATACGTCTTGAAAAGAATGTAAGGCGCATGGCAGAAGCATTGGGATGCCATGCAGAAATGACCATACTGCCTCGCCATATTCACATGACAGTTTTTCTTACTGATCATTCCGATAGCTATACTTATATTATTGCTACCCATCCGATGCCAATCAGCTTCAACATCAATACAAAGTTGAGCAGGCTAAGTTGGAGTATGGCTGACGATAAATTGACACTAAAAGAAGTTCAAGAAAAATTTGACGAAATAATCAAGACCTCGCCAACCAACAAATACCTTGTATTATTTCTCGCGTCGTGTGCCAATGCTGCTTTTTGCCGCTTATTTACGGGCGATTGGGCTGCAGTAGGAGTGGTATTTATTTCTACGCTTATTGGTTTTTACATCAAGCAGCTTCTCACCCAACTTAAAGTTGACGTAAGGCTTGTATTTATCATTTGCGCATTCATTTCTTCCGTTCTTGCAAGCACCGCTACCCTATTCAGCTTTGGTCATACGCCGGATATTGCTGTAGGTACAAGTGTACTTTATCTTGTTCCCGGTATTCCTTTCTTAAACTCTTTCAGTGATATGCTCAATGGGCATTATATCTGTGCTTTTGGCAGATTTGTCCATGCTGTGGTCCTCACTTGCTGTCTGTCATTAGGGCTATGTGGGGGAATGTTGTTGATGAACTTAAGTATGTTTTAGCCATGTTACTCCAAGTTCTACAAGATGCACTCTTTGCAGCCGTCGCGGCAATTGGGTTTGCAGCCATAAGCAATCCTCCGAAAAAGGCTTATCTACTTTGCGCTATAATAGCGGCAGCAGGACACTCAGCTCGCTACTTACTGATGAACTCTTCGCTTTTTGATATTCATATTGTGGCTGCAAGTGCAATAGCGGCATTCATAGTAGGCACACTTGCGGTGATTTTGTCACCATACGGCAAGTTGCCGGCTGAGACATGCTTATTCCCATCTCTGCTTCCGATGATACCCGGCATTTACGCCTACAAAGCATTTGGAGGTCTCATGATGTGCCTGTCTCATGGATGCGAAGCAGAATTCGACCATTATTTCTATCTGTTTGCCAGCAATGGCTTGACATGCCTTTTCATTCTTCTTGCAATGGTGGTGGGAGGCACACTCCCTATCTTCTTCTTCAAGAACATTTCTTTTCAAGCCACAAGATAGTACGCAAGGTTGCTATAAAGAAATTTTTTTTGTAACTTTGCACATTGAATACTATCGACTAAATCATGAAATGAACACAATGCAGACAGAAATCAACAAAAAATTCATTTATTTCATTTGCAGCGTATCTGCAATGGGAGGGCTTCTTTTTGGCTATGATTGGGTGGTAATTGGAGGAGCCAAACCATTTTATGAAGCTTTTTTTGGTATTGGAGGAGATCCTGCCATGCAGGGACTCGCAATGAGTATTGCCATTGCCGGATGCCTTTTAGGAGCAATGGTTGCAGGATTTTTTGCTGACCTTTGGGGACGCCGGCCACTGCTGTTGCTGGCAGCTATAGTCTTCCTTATATCTGCTTATATGACAGGAGCAGTCGACACTTTTGTGCCCTTTCTTATAGCTCGGTTTATCGGAGGTGTCGCGATTGGAGTAGCTTCGGGAATGTCGCCGATGTACATTGCAGAAGTATCGCCTTCGGAGACTCGAGGGCAAATGGTATCCATTAATCAGCTTACGATCGTACTTGGCATCCTTGCCGCCCAGATAGTCAATTGGTTGATTGCTGAGCCAATGCCTGCCGGAATGGAAATACCGCCATTGGATTCCTGGAATTGCCAAATGGGCTGGCGCTGGATGTTTTGGGCGGAGGCTTTCCCAGCCGCTGTGTTCCTATTGCTGGTGATGTTTATTCCTGAGAGTCCGCGTTGGCTCGTGATGAAAGGTAAATCAGAGCAAGCTTCAAAAGTATTCGAAAGGATAGGAGGAGATGAATATGCAAAGGTTGAGATTGAGACCATCTTAGCTGCCGATCAAGAAGAAAAAGAAAGCCATGGTCTTGCCGGTCTTTTCCGAAAACCATATCTGTCTCTAATATGCCTTGGAATCATCATAGCTGTCTTCCAGCAATGGTGTGGCACCAATGTCATCTTCAATTATGCTCAAGAGATATTTGCCAATGCCGGCTACGACCTGGGAGAAATGCTATTCAATATAGTGCTTACGGGTGTCACAAATGTAGTGTTTACTTTTGTCGCGCTTTATGCAGTCGATAGGATTGGACGTAAAATTCTTATGCTTATTGGCTCCGTAGGGCTTTTTGCAATCTACCTGATACTCGGAAGTTGCTATTATTTCCATGTTTCGGGGTTCTTAATGGTGATTTTAGTCATGCTTGCAATAGCTTGCTACGCTATGACACTTGGTCCCGTCACATGGGTACTACTTTCAGAAATATTCCCCAATAAGGTAAGAGGCATTGCAATGGCAGTATGCACATTCGCGCTTTGGACAGGATGCTTTACTCTTACATATAGTTTCCCTATGCTCAATGCATCGTTAGGAAGCTACGGCACATTCTGGCTCTACTCTGCTATCTGCCTTGCAGGATTAATATATTTCAGCAAGAGACTGACTGAAACAAAGGGAAAGACTCTTGAAGAAATCGAAAAAGAACTCCTTAAATAAACGTATAATGGTTAAGGCTTGGAAAGAAAAGGTCGTGATACCGACATACGAAGTCGGCGAACCGGAGAAAAACCCGATTTTTCTCGAAAATAGAGTTTACCAAGGTTCATCCGGGGTAGTTTACCCATATAAAGTGATAGAATCTATTTCCAATGAAAAGACTGATCATGAATGGGATGCAGTCTTCATTGAAAATGAATATATTAAAGTGATGGTGCTTCCCGAACTTGGAGGACGCATCCAAATGGCTTACGACAAGATAAAACAACGTCATTTCGTATATTACAACCATGTCATAAAACCTGCACTCGTGGGTTTGGCAGGTCCTTGGATATCAGGAGGTATTGAATTCAATTGGCCCCAGCATCATCGACCCTCAACTTATATGCCTGTAGATTGCAGCATTGAGGAGCATCCCGATGGGGCTGTGACAGTGTGGGTTGGGGAAACAGAACGGATGTTCCATCAAAAAGGAATGGCTGGTTTCACTCTTCGTCCGGGATGTGCGTACCTCGAAATAAAAGGTGTGCTTTATAATCCGACAGATCTTCCACAGACATTTTTATGGTGGGCAAATCCTGCGGTGTCTGTCAATGATCATTATCGATCTGTATTTCCACCTGACATCAACGCGGTTTTCGACCATGGCAAGAGAGCCGTTTCTTCTTTCCCTATCGCTACAGGGACATACTATAAGATGGACTATTCCTCCGGTGTAGACATTGCCAACTACAAAAATATCTTTGTGCCCACAAGCTACATGGGTGTAAACTCAAAATATGATTTCGAAGGAGGATATGAGTGCGATACGGATGCGGGTATGCTTCATGTGGCAAGTCATCATGTAAGTCCGGGTAAGAAACAATGGACCTGGGGCAATGGTGACTTCGGACGTGCTTGGGACCGTAATCTTACAGATGAGGATGGTCCTTATATCGAACTCATGGCAGGAGTTTATACTGAAAATCAACCGGATTTCTCTTGGCTGATGCCATTTGAAGAAAAGGAATTCACGCAGTATTTCCTTCCTTACAGGGAACTTGGGATGGTAAAGAATGCAGCCCGCGATCTTCTCTTGAACATTGAGCCGATAAATGATGGTAAGAGCATAATACTCAAACTCTTTGCTACAAAGAAAGATTCTTTTAAGATTATTTTGCGCAGCGACGATGGGAAAGTGCTATTAGAAGATACACAAGAATTATCGCCCGAAAAGGTTTTCACCAGAGAGATTTCATTAGATGGCTGTAACTTTGACGAGATTAGCATCAAAGTTACATGGGGCATCTCCGGAAGACTTGACTGGCACGCGGAATCCGATGAAATTCGTCCTATTCCGGATGCTGCAGAAGCTGCACTGCCCCCAAAGGATGTGAAGACCAACGAACAACTTTATCTCACAGGTCTACATCTTGAACAATATCGTCACGCTACTTTCTCTCCTGGAGATTATTACGAAGAGGCACTGAGAAGGGATCCTGATGATTACAGATGTAATAATGCCCTTGGTCTATGGTATCTCCGAAAAGGACGTTTTGAGCTTGCTGAATATTATCTTTACAAAGCTGTCAAAGTAATAACTCGGCGCAATCCAAATCCTTATGACGGTGAACCCATATTCAACCTCGGCGTGGCATTGAAATTCCAAGGTAAATATGATGAGGCATATTCAAAGTTCTATAAAGCTACCTGGAATGCCGCGTGGCAAGACGCCGGATATCTTGAATGTGCCCGAATTTCTTCAATGCAAGGGCGCATTGAGGATGCTCTATATGAGACAGAACGCTGTTTGAATCGCAATTGGCATAACCATAGTGCACGAGCCTTAAGGTCAATATTGCTTCTACAAGTCGGAAAGAAAGATGAAGCTTTGACTCTATGCGATGAATCTTTAGCTATTGATACATTCAATTTCGGTTGCCTATACGTTAAAGGTGTAATCTCTGAAAGTCAAGAAGTAAAAGACATTCTGACAACTCTTCTTCGAGGAGATGAGCATAACTATAATGAACTTGCTATCAGCTTTATGGAATCCGGACACTATGATACTGCCATAAATATTCTCAAAATGGCAGAAGAACAGGATGCCATATCACCTATAACGTATTATTATAAGGCAGCTGCAAACTTCATTGGCGGTCATATTAAGGAAGCTGAAGAAATTTGGAATAGAGCCAGCAGTATGAACCCCGCCGGATGCTTTCCCAATTCCTTGCATGCTATTGTTGCGCTAAAGTTGGCAATCGAACATAATGAGGATGATGCCAATGCCAATTATATGCTCGGCAATATCTACTATGACAAGCGTCAGTATGAAGTAGCTCAAAAATATTGGGAAAAGGCTCTTGAACTTAATCCCAACAACCCGACAGTTTGGAGAAATCTTGCTCTTTGTTACTATAACAAACTTCAGGAAAAGTCTAAGGCAATAGAATATATGGAGAAAGCATTTGCCCTTGACCCTAAAGATGGCAGAGTATTGATGGAGCTTGACCAGCTTTACAGGACTATGGGATACCCTCATGCATTCCGCCTTAAACTACTTGAAGACAATATTTCTCTCACTGAGAAAAGAGATGACCTCGTTCTCGAACGTATCACCCTCCTCAATCATTTAAGACGCCATGAAGAAGCTAAAGAATTGCTCGACAATCATATTTTCCATCCTTGGGAAGGAGGAGAAGGAAAGGTGTCCGGACAATATCAGATCTCACGTCTTGAGCTCGCAAAGACTGCGATGATAGAAAAAAGATATGAAGAAGCAATTTCCTTGCTTGAGGAATGCCTTATATATCCTGAAAATTTAGGAGAAGGGAAACTATATGGTGCTCAAGAAAATGATTTTTACTATCTTCTTGGTATCTGTTATCAAGAAATAGGTAAGACCGAGGATGCTCTTGAATGTTTTCGCAAAGCCACAGAAGGTCCAACCGAACCGGCAGCAGCTATGTATTATAACGATGCAAAGCCCGATAAGATCTTCTATGCAGGTCTTGCTTTCAGGGCGCTTGGAGAGGAAAACAAAGCGAGATCTTACTTTAACCGTCTTGTGAATTTTGGGCAGCAGCATTACCATGATAAAGTGACGATGGATTATTTTGCAGTTTCTTTGCCTGATCTTATGATTTGGGACGGAAATCTTGATGAAGCCAACCGAAAGCACTGTCTTTATATGCTTGCTCTTGGAGAATATGGACTCGGAAACTTTAAGAAATCTGAAAAATATCTAAAGCAACTCATTGAGATGGATATAAATCACCAAGGTGCATCCTCATTCAAGTCTTTACAAAACATATTATAATGAAGTTGTTTCGACTTATTTACGAATATAAAAAATATCAAAATAATATGAAAGGATCAATTCTTTTTATCAAG
>JAIDTL010000059.1 GCA_029060725.1 Muribaculaceae bacterium
ATCGTATGCCTTGTTTACGAAATAGACGGAAAAGGGATAGGGGAGTCCAACAAGTTGTTTAAAGTTCTAAAAGATTAGTGTCAATATAACACTCCGGGATAATGAAATCTATTCTTTGATTCATTTTCAAGAAAAGCCTAAATATTATAAAACATATCAATTCCATTGTCGCATGCTTCTTTTTTCATGTTTTTTTTTAGTAAAGAATTTTTTCAATTTATTGGTTTATGAAATCGCGTTTTCGGTGTCTTATATATAGAGAGGACGAATAATACCGAAATCCGGAGATGACAGACATGACTAACATAGAGCGGCTCTTCAGGGAGCATTACCGGCAGCTGCACCGACTGGCCAGAATGCTGCTGCATGACGGTGAACTTGCGCGAGACATTGTGCACGATGTCTTTGCGTCGTTGCTCTCTGGAAGCAAAGATGCAAACGTCTCTGTCGGTTTCTTACTTAATGCGGTAAGGAACAAGTGTCTGAACTATATCCGTGATACTTCAGTAAGTCAGCGTCTTGCCTCCCAATACTATTTGGACATTGAGGAATACGAGACCGATGATTGGCCTGACGAGGACACTATCAAAGAAATCTATCTTATCATTCAGTCGGATCTTACTCCTCGCTGCCGCAGGGCTATGGAGCTACGCTTTGTCAATGGCCTGAAATTTTCTGAAGTATCTGAAGCGATGGGAATCAGCGAGGTCGCCGTTTACGGTCATGTCCGTCGTGCAATAGAAACAATACGCAAAAAACTCAACGAGAATGGAAAATTTTGACATATTGCTTAACCTTATAGAGCATCCTGATAAATATTCACAGGATGTAGTCTTAGAGATTCTCTCCAATCCGGAGATGAAAGGAATCTATGAGACACTGTGCAAAACATCTTCTGCCTTAAACTCAAACGACCAAATCTCGGATGAGTTCATTGATATGGAATGGCAACGACTGAGCACTGAATATTCAGTGGAACCGAAACATAGAAAATCCTTCGTACGCCGTCTTTTGCCTTCTTCTCGCATTGCTTCCCTTGTAGTGATAATCCTCTCTTCAATGGTTGCCCTTGCAGTGGGCATAGTTGTAACAGTATCCGTTGAGGATAAAAAAACAGAAGTGACTAACGTTGAAAAGCCAATAGAGCAGACTAATAAGTCTATTGCTTTTAGTGACACAGCAATAGCATCTCCAAAATATTTGAAAGTAGAAGAAGCACCGATAATTTTTGAAAATACTTCGCTTGAAGAGATACTTAATGCCGTATCTGAGCAATACGATGTCTCAGTGGAATTTAAGAATCAGGAAACAGCACGTATACACCTTTTCTATAAGTTTGATGCCCGTCAGCCTCTCGAGGATATTGTAGAGCAACTGAACACATTCGACCGTATAGACATAAGAAAAGAAGGAAACACCCTAATTGTAGAATGACAACAAGACTGTATTGATGAGTCCCCTAATGTCACTTATTTAATCTTATTTAATAAGGTGTTCAGTTTTATAATCAGATTTTAGGTCTAATTTTATAGAATTTAGATTTAATAATTTGACTTATCAACTCGGAGAGCTGTCATTATGCCAAAACCCCGGACTTCAGTCCGGGGCTTCCCCGACGAAAGCTCTGTAGCCTCGGAGAGGCGCTTTATAATATGGTCATAATTGGGCAGATGGAACTGAACACCCTACTTATTCATATTTAATTTATGCACATACCAGTTCTTACATTTCTACATTATTTCCAAATGGGAAAAGGGCAAGCTTCATCAGCTTGAAATGTTGCATTCCGAAGGGTATACCGACTATTGTAATGCAGAATAAGACTCCCCATGCCAGATGAGTCAAGGCAATTGGAACTCCTCCTACAAACCACCATATGATATTCATGATACCAGCGAGACATCCGTTTGGCCATGATCCATCCGTGATTTTTGTGCCAAAAGGCCATAGAGCGACTTTTGCTAACTTTAGGGTCTGAAGTCCGAAAGGAATGCCGATGATAGTGATCATCATGGCTATGCTTGAAATAAGGTATTCGATAGCAATCATTACGCCACCGAAAACAAACCAGATAATGTTGAGCAATATGTTCATATTTGACTAACTTTTTGTATTGTTATTTGTGTA